>NZ_BCBG01000001.1:0-151974 GCF_001320485.1 Pseudomonas sp. NBRC 111130 | reverse complement strand
CATCGCCACCTGATGCGCTTTTTCTAGCTGCAGCTTTTCAAGCCAAATTGCATGACTGACAACTGCGCGGAAACTTGATTCACAGGTTGGACCCAAACCTTGTCGCCCACGGTTTTCATACCGTATTCAATGTCAATACCGCTTTCGTTCTTCCCGGAAATGTACAGCACTGCCGAGCCCTTCTTCCCGAATAGCCCGTCCGCCTCGATGGCGATCGAGTCGATCCTGGCCACGGCTCTGCATTGGCTGTTCATCCGCCCAAGATCGGTAACGATTTGTGAGCCCAGTTGGCGGATCAGGCTTTCCCCGGTTTTTTCGAATGCCGCATGTTCATTCCATGCAACGGCTACATATCCGCACCCAGCAAGCAGAACGACAAAAGCAACAAGCTTCTTGATGAACGACACCCGTAACCCCGAAAGATGAAATTGGCGAATGATGCCGCAGCACTGTGATTGCGGACTGGGGAATAAAACCGGGGCGCATACTACCAGTGAAACGCTGGCCCAGCCCCGCATCGTTCATGTATCAGTCTATCCAGCGCCATAGCGGTTCATCCAACAGCCCAACCCCGCGCAGCTGGGTCTGGCCTTGTACCTTCTCCAACTCCAGCACATTGCACCCCTCGCACGCCGTCAACGCCTCGATCAGTGGCCTGCTGTGCGACACCACCCACACCTGGCTACGCTGCGAAGCGCGGATGATCAGCCGCGCCAGGGCCGGGAGCAGGTCGGCATGCAGGCTGGTTTCCGGTTCGTTGAGCACCATCAGCGATGGCGGCCGTGGCGTCAGCAGCGCGGCCATCAGCAACAGATAGCGCAGCGTGCCGTCCGACAACTCGGCGCCGCCCAACGGGCGCAGCAGCCCATGCTGATGCAGTCGCACACTGAACAGGCCGCCCGGTGGCGCATCGATCTCCAGGCGGCTGCCGGGGAATGCGTCCTCCAGTGCAGCTACGAGGTCTTCAACTTCACCGATCTCGATAATGGTCTGCAGCGCCGAGGCGAGGTTACGGCCGTCGTGGTGCAGCACCGGCGAGCGGGTGCCCAGTTGAGGCTGTCGGCAGGGCGCATCGCGGTCGATGCGGAAGTGGTCGTAGAACCGCCAGCTGTTGATGAAGGCCCGTAGCTCGCCGATCTCCGGTGCTTGCCGTGGGCGGCCGACGATGTTAAAGAAGCTCTCACAACTGTCGGCATGTTGATCGAGCACCGTCCAGCTCTTGCCCTCGCGGGCACGCACCATGGCGTTTCTGCGCTCCACCAACAAGGAAGCCGGCCGGTAGGCACCGGCGCCCCAGATGGCTTCACTCTTGATCTCGGGGTCGAGCATGAAGGCGCTGGGATAGGGCAGGGGAATCGGCAGGCCGAGGGAGATGGAAAAACCGAAATTTTCAGTGGCAAAACCCAGGCGCAGGCGTTTGACGTCGCTCGGATGCTGGCCTTGGATGGGCACTTCACTGCGCTTCATGCGCGCTCTCATCTCAGGCCCGGCCCACCAGGTCGAATCCAGTCCGCCTTCGCGGGCCAGTGCTTCGATCACGCCGCCCTGGGCGGTTTCGGCGAGCAGGCGCAGGGCTTTGTAGAGATTGGATTTACCGCTGCCGTTGGCACCGGTCACCAGGTTGAGTTGGCCTAGCGGCAACACAAGGTGGTTGATCGAGCGGTAGTTGCCGATGGCGAGGGTTGTGAGCATCCGGTGCGTCCCAGGTTGAACTAAGTGGCCGACTGTGGCTGAACTGGGGCGGCGTTACCACTGGTCAGGTCGGCTTCGGGAGTGGGGTCAAAATTGGCAGCGACCGGCCGAGATTAGGATCCACATTGACCATGTGCAACGAAAATTGGGCGTCGGCAGTATCTTTGGGAAAGGTCCTACAAGGAAGGGGCTAAATCTGATTTTATTAGCCTAATGGCGTAACAATATGTGACTGCTCAGCCCCATAAACCGACTCGAACAATCGCGGCCGTGGCCCACCCAGCAAGGGTGAGCCAGGCCAGCGTCAGGCTTGCTTGCGCTTGAACAGCTTGCCGATGAATCCGGCGATGGCCACCAATCCCAGAACGATAAATTTCTTGAACGCCAGCAAGGCCACCCCGATCTTGGCAAACAGCCCCGCCTTGGCAGCGATGCCACCGGCAACCAGTGCGGCCAGCCCATACGGCGCCAGTTTGTCAGTCTTGGCGTCGTAGTCGGCGTAGCGGTTGCCGTCGGTGAAGTTGGTAAAGGCGAGGATCTTCGGCGTTTCCTGCTTGATGGTCTGCAGGTCGGCCATCGCCGCCACGGCGTTGAGCTCCAGCACACCTTCGCGGCCCAGCACGCGGATGCTGTAGTTCAGCGTGGTCTGGTCGGCGTCTTCGGCCTTCAACTCTCGCGCCCAGTACATCTTGTGGGTCGCCTGGTCGTACCTCGGTGGCTCGGCCCAGCCCAACAGGGTCAGGCCGGCATAGCCTTGCTTGCGGCGCTCCTTGTTGTCTTCCTCGTCTTCGGCCTTCATCTGCTCGAGCAGTTCGGCGTAGTCGATCTTGGCGGCGTCATCGTCGGAAATGTGGCCGTCGTTCTTGTAGCTGATGATCACGCCCCAGCCGTTGTCCGCCAGTGGGTTGACGGCGGTCGGGATGATCATGCCGAGGGTCTTGAAGCCCGGTGGGTTGCCCCAGCCTTCGGTCAGCAGGCGCTCGGTGTCGGCCGGCGACAGGTAGTAGAACTCGTTGTTGAGTTGCAGGCTGGCGATGCCGCTGGGCAGGGTGATGGTGCCGTGCTGGGGCTTGAGCGTGGCCAGCCACTGTTCGGCGGTTTGCTGCGGTTGTTCGCTGGTGGTTGGCGCAGACGCGGGGGTGTTGGCGGCAATGGCGGGCAAAGTGGTTGCGCAGAGCAACACTGCCGCCAGCAACTGGCGCAGGTGTTTCATCGTAGTCCCTTACAATTTGAATCAATTTGGCCGCGCAGGGTAGCTGAAAGAGCTGGCCAAACGCCAGAATTTCATGTTCATGCAATGCGGCAGGCTTTAGTGCGAACACTGGCGCGGTCGCTGCCATAGACCGTGTCGGGTTCTTCGTGAGTGGACTCGCTCCTACAGGGCCACGCTCTAGAGCCGATCTGGTCGTAGCCGTCCGCCTGCCATTAACAGTAAGGATCGTTGAATGGAACAGTCTTGCACCACGTATTACCTGGAAATGTCCTCGCCCTCCGAGCTGAAGGCAAAGCCTCAACCTCTGGACCTTCAGATTATTGAATGTGAAGTGCCCCAGCCGGAACTCAATCGGTTCCTTTACCAGTTGGTGGGTACGGCTTGGGAATGGGGCGATCTTGATGTGTGGACGCTGTCGGACTGGCAGGCGCTCGTTGAGCAGGAAGGCCACCGTACTTGGGTTGCCTATCACCGGGGTGCGATAGCGGGCTATTACGAGCTTTACCGGCCGGATGGGCGTAACAGTGAAATCCGCTACTTCGGGCTGGCACCTCAGTTCCTGGGGTGTGGCTTCGGTGGGGCGTTGTTGAGTCACGCTATTCAATCCGCGTGGGCGTGGCAGGGTACGGAGCGGGTTTGGGTGCATACCTGCACGTTGGATCATCCTGCTGCGCTGAGTAACTATCAGGCGCGGGGGTTGCGGATTTACAAGCAGGAAGAGACCTGATCCAGTGGGTTTATTGAGGAACTATTATCTGGTCCGCGTATTCACAATTCAGGGATCAATTGTGAGGGCTAAGCCATGACAGACCAGATACAGGATCAGCAACCAGCCGATGTGCCGGCTCACTCGACCGAAGAGGAAAAAGCGCGGCTCAAGGACAAGAACAAGGATGGGATTCCGCCAGGCGCTGAGTGAGGGCTGCGGTAGCTGGGGCCGCTTTGCGGCCCATCGCGGCTGAAGCCGCTCCCACAGGGCAGGTCAGCGCTGGTAGGCCTTGCCGAAGTGGCGCTCAAGGCGTGCCTGCACCAGCTCCAGCAGGATCGACAACACCCAGTAGATCACCGCCGCCGTGGTCAGCATCTCCAGGTACCGATAGCTCGACCGGCCATACGACTGCGCCAGGAACATCACTTCCCAAACCCCCATCACCGAGATCAGCGACGAGTCCTTGAGCATCGAGATGAACTGGTTGGCCGTGGGCGGGATGATCACGCGCATGGCCTGGGGCAGTACGATGCTGGTGAAGATCTGCACCGGCCGCAGGCCCAGTGCCAGGGCGGCTTCGCGCTGGCCGCGGGCGACGCCGAGGATGCCGGCGCGGAAGATCTCGCTCAGGTACGCACCGTAGTTCAACGACAGCGCGATGATGCCGGCGCTGATGGCGCCGGGCACCAGACCCAGCTGCGGCAAGCCCAGGTAGATGAGCAGGATCTGGATCAGCAGCGGGGTGCCGCGGAAGAACGAGGTGTAGAAGCTGGCGATGCCCACCAGCACCGCGCTGTTCGACAAGCGCGCCAGCGCGGCGGCAAAGCCGAATGCCACCGACACCACCATCGAGCACAGGCACAGGAACAAGGTCAGCGCTGCGCCTTGCAAAAATCCGTTTGGCCCGAGCTTGAAACCGGCGAGGTTGGGGAATTTCTCGACAATGATCGCGAACTTCAGATCGAAGCTGAGGAAGAACGCCACGAACAGGGCGAACAGCGCCAGCCAGGTCAGGTACAACCGGGTGCGGAAGCCGAACAGGCCGGCAACCGTGGCGCGGGCCACGGGGTTGGGGGCAGGGGGGAAAGTGCTCATTTGCTGATGTCGGCGCCGATCCATTTCTGCGAGATCTGCGCCAGCGTGCCGTCAGCCTTCAGCTCGGCGAACACTTGGCGCACCTTGGCGTCCCACTCCGGGTCGCCTTTTTCGATGGCCACCGAATTCGGCTCTTCATACAGCGGGGCGCCGGCCAGCTTGAAGCGGTTGTCCTGGTCCAGGCGCGGCTTGGCGGTCACCAGGTTGGTGAGGATGGCATCCAGGCGCACGCCAGCGCCCAGGCCGAGGTCCTGGAAGGCGACGTTGTCGGTGTCGTAGGGGGCGATCTGCACGGCCTCGAACGGGTAGTCGATGTGGCGGTCTTCGGCACCTTCAATTACCAGGTTCTTGTTCAGGTAGCTCTCGTAGCTGGAGGCGGCGGTCAGGCCGACCTTGCGGCCGTCCAGGTCCTTGGCGCCGTGGATGCGGTCATCCTTGGCGTTGACCACAATGACGGCGGGCGAGGCGTAGTACTCCACCGGGAAAGCGAACACTTCGGCGCGGGCCTTGCTCGGGGTCATCGAGCAGATGCAGATGTCGTAGCGCCCGCTCCAGCGGCCGGCGGCGATCACGTCCCAGGAGGGGGTTTCCAGGCGCAGCTTGACGCCGAGCTTGTGCGCCACTGCCTTGGCCACATCGACGTCGAAACCGTCGAGCTGGTTCTGCTCGTTGAGGAACGAGAACGGCGGGTAGCTTTCCATCAGCACATTCACCAGCTCCTTGTTCGTCTCGACGCGCTCGAGGGTAGTGCCGGCAAAGGTTTGGGTAGCGGTAGCGAGCAACAGGAGGCTCGCGCCGAGCAGGGCAGGGATGCGCATGTAAACACCTGAAAAGTTGGCAAAACGGGACAGGAGGTATTAAATAGTTATAAATAATCTAAACATAATGAATTTTAATCATAAGCACCTTTGGAGACGTTATATGACACAGCGAGCGATGGTGGTTCTGGACGGTGGCATGGGGCGGGAATTGCAGCGCAGCGGCGCGCCGTTCCGGCAACCGGAGTGGTCGGCGCTGGCCTTGAGCGAGGCCCCCGAGGCGGTGGTCGGGGTGCATGCGGCTTTCATTGCCGCGGGAGCGCAGGTGATCACCAGCAATAGCTATGCGGTGGTGCCGTTTCATATCGGTGAAGAGCGTTTCGCCCGCGAGGGCCTGCAACTGGCCTCGGTGGCGGGGCAGCTGGCACGTCGGGCGGCCGATGCCAGTGCGCAGCCGGTGCAGGTGGCAGGGTCGTTGCCGCCGTTGTTCGGTTCCTACCGGCCAGACCTGTTCCAGCCGGAGAGGGTGGCGCAGGTGCTGACGCCACTGCTGCAAGGGCTGGCGCCGCATGTGGACCTGTGGCTGGCGGAAACCCAGAGCTCGATTGCCGAGGTGCGGGCTATCCACAGCCACTTGCCAGCGGACGGCAAGCCATTCTGGGTGTCGTTCACCTTGCAGGACGAAGAGGTCGACAGCGTGCCGCGCCTGCGCTCCGGCGAGCCGGTGGCCGATGCCATCGAGGCGGTGGCCGGCCTGGGTGTTGCGGCGGTGCTGTTCAATTGCAGCCAGCCGGAAGTCATCGGCGCGGCGCTGGAGGTGGCGCGCTTGGTGATCGACGCTCGCCAGGCGGATATCGCCATCGGCGCCTACGCCAATGCCTTCCCGCCGCAACCGAAGCAAGCCACGGCCAACGATGGGCTGGATGAACTGCGGGAAGACCTCGACCCGCCCGGCTACCTGGTGTGGGCCCGCGACTGGCGGGCGCGTGGGGCGAGCCTGATCGGCGGCTGCTGTGGCATCGGGCCAGAGCATATTGCCGAGATCAAGCGCGGCCTGGATTGAAAGGCACTGTGGCGCGGCGTTTGGCCGGGTGGAAGATACCATGGTGGATGGCACGGGCTTCGCCCGTGTTCGCGGGCAAGCCCGCTCCCACAAGGATCGTGTCCGCAGTGGAGATCAGTGGGCGGGAAGCAGCTCTGCGATTGCGCTGTTGAGGATGTCCAGTGTGCAGGGTTTGCGGATGAAGCGCGCATTGGCTGGGAGAAAACCGGGGGGGACGACGCTATGGGCCGAGACAATGATCACGGGTAGTTCGGGATGTTCTGCCCAGATCGCTTTGGCCAGGCCCAGACCATCCATGTGCCCAGGCATGCGCACATCGGTAATCACCAGTGCCAGGTTTGGCAGGCGCGCCAAGGCTGCCAAGGCGTCATCGGCGTTGGCGCAGTCGGTGACGCGGTGGCCGAAGTGCGTTACTGCTTCGCTCATCAACCACCGCAGGATGTCGTCATCTTCCACTACCAGTACATGGCTTTTCATCGCTTCCCCCTGTCCCTTGCCATCTAGATGCGGGTTATAACAAGGCGTTTCCGAAAGCTGACGGAAGGCGCTCAAGCGGTTTCTTTGCCCGTGGCAGTTCCTGGGCTAGTCTGGTTGGACGTTTGATCAGGGTGATTGGCGAGGATCGCAATGAGACTGTATGACTTCATCGAGAGCGACATGGAGAGCATTCTCCTGGCCTGGGAAGACTTTGCCCGCTCGGTCGAGACGGATTTGCCCAAGCAGGATTCAGTCGGCCTCAGAAACCATTCGGAAAATATCCTGCGTACCGTTGCCGCCGACATGCGCACCGCTCAGACGGCCTATCAACAGGCCGAGAAAGCGCAAGGCCGGGCCCCTCAAAAGTCCAGCGACACGGCAGCTCAGTCCCATGCGGTGACGCGCCTGATTGCCGGTTTTTCCATGGACCAGATGGTCGCGGAGTACCGGGCCTTGCGCTCCAGCGTGCTTTCTTTATGGCTGGCACAAGAGACCTTGCAGGACGCGCATCACGTCCAGGACATGATCCGCTTCAACGAGGCGATAGACCAGGCCCTGGTCGAATCCATCGCAGCCTACGGCGCCGCTGTGGAATCTACCCGCAAGATGGTCCTGGCCGTGCTGGGGCATGATCTGCGCTCGCCGCTGGGCGCGGTGCTCATGGCGGGCGACCTCATCCTGCGCCAGGGCGCTTCAGACGAGAAGGTGAAGCTGCTGGCCTCTCAGGTATGTAACAGTGCCCGCCGTGCCAACAACATGGTCAACGACCTGCTGGACCTGGCGCGTTGCAACTTGGGCACGGGCATTCCGGTGCACCCGCAGCCGGTGGAGTTGAATGCGATCTGTCGTTCGGTCATCCAGGAGCTGCGCGCGGCCACCCCTGAGGCGACAATCGTATTGGAGGAGGCCGCGCCGATTACTGGCCAGTTTGATCCGGAACGCATGGCTCAGGTGTTCTCCAACCTGATCGGCAATGCCCTGCGCCATGGCGATTCGACGCTTCCTATCCGTGTCTCGCTGGCCCATGAGGCCGGTGTGCCACGCATTCGCGTGCACAATTCGGGAGAGCCGATTCCCGAGGCCGTGATGCCTTATCTGTTCAAACCCGAAGGTCGCTACTCCAGCTATGCGGAGGGCGAGCGGGGCTCAGCTGCCGGGCTTGGGCTGGGCCTGTTCATCGCGGCGGAGATCGTCGCCAGCCATGGCGGCAGGATCGAGGTCATGTCGACAGCGGAGCAGGGGACGCTATTCGAGGTCATCCTGTCGGACGCTTGACGACCCCGCTGCCCGGGTCAGAACACCGACCACCCGATCCGCGCGCTGAGCAGCTCCAGTGCCGCCATCCCCGCCAGTGAATTACCCGCCGTATTCAGCTCCGGCGACCACACGCACACGGTGAATTGCCCCGGTACGATGGCCACGATCCCGCCACCCACGCCGCTCTTGCCGGGCAAGCCGACCCGGTAGGCGAAGTTGCCTGCCTCGTCGTAAAGCCCGCTGGTGGCCATGATCGAGTTCACCTGCTGGGTCTGGCGCCGGCTGAGGATCTGCTCGCCGCTGTGCTTGCAGAACCCGTCGTTGGCCAGGAAGCAGAAGGCCCGCGCCAGGTCCAGGCAGCTCATCTGCAGCGCGCAGTAGCTGAAGTAGCTGCGCAGCACCGTCTCGACTTCATTATGGAAGTTGCCGAACGACTGCATGAGGTAAGCCATGGCGGCGTTGCGCGCGCGGAACTGGTACTCCGAATCGGCGACCTTGGCATCGATGGCGATGTGCGGGTTGCCCGACAGCCGGCGGACGAAATCACGCATCGACAAGGTCGGCGCGGCAAAGCGCGACTGGTTGATATCGCAGATCACCAGCGCGCCCGCGTTGATGAACGGGTTGCGCGGGCGGCCACGCTCGAACTCCAGCTGCACCAGCGAGTTGAACGGCTGGCCGGAGGGCTCGTGGCCCAGGCGCTCCCAGATGGCTTCGCCGGAGTGGCCGATCGCCTGGACCAGGCTGAACACCTTGGAAATACTCTGCACCGAGAACGGCACCAGGGCGTCGCCTGCGCAGTAGTAACTGCCGTCGTTGCCATACACGGCGATGCCCAGCTGATTGGCAGGCACGTCGGCCAGCGCCGGGATGTAGTCAGCCACTTTGCCCTTGCCGATCAAAGGGCGCACTTCGTCGAGAATCTCGTTCAACAGCGTTTGCATGGAAGGCCTTGTTATCAGTCCCCGGACGACCGCGAGGGGGTTGCGCTTGTGACGCAGATCGCACGGCAGAAATCACACGCGGATGCACAAATGGCGCCGGTGATCATGGCCCGGCGTGCTCGGCCATCAGTTCCACGACCCAGTTGATGAATACCCGCAGCTTGGCGCTGACATGGCGGTTGGGCGGGAAGGCCAGGTACAGCGGCATCGGCGCCATCTGCCAGTCTTCGAACAGCGCCACCAGTTCGCCGCTGGCCAGGTGCGGCCTGGCCATGTAGTGCGGCAGCCACAGCGCACCCAGGCCTGCGAGGCCGGCCGCGAGGTAGGCGTTGCCGTCGTCGACTGTCAGCACTGAACGGCCCTGGACCTCGACGCGCTCTTCGCCGCGCTGCATGACCAGTGGCAACGCCTTGCCGGTGCGAAACCACAGGTAACTGACCGTGCGCTGGCGGCCCTCTTCCAGTTGCCGTGGGTGCAGGGGCCGGCCAACGTCCTGCAGGTACCCCGGGGTCGCGTAGACGCCGAGCTTCAGGTCGGCCACATGCCGCGCCACCAGGGACTGGTCGGTGATCTCGCCCCCGCGCACCACGCAGTCGACGTTTTCTTCGATGATGTCGACGATGCGGTCGCTTGCACCCAACGTCAGCTGGATGTCCGGGTAGCGTGCATAAAAAGCGGGCAGGGCGGGAATCAGCAGCAGGCGCGCCAGCGGGCTGGGGACATCGACCCGCAAGCGCCCGCGTGGCGCTGCCGAAGCGCTGGACAAGCTGGTCTCGGCATCGTCGATATCTGCCAGCAGCCGCACGACGCGTTCGTAGTAGGCAGCGCCATCGGCGGTGACATTGACCTTGCGCGTGGTGCGGTTGAGCAGGCGCACGCGCAGCCGGGCCTCCAGTTGCTGCACCAGCTGGGTCACGCTGGTCTTGCTCATGCCCAGGGTGTCTGCGGCCTTGGTGAAGCTGCCGGTTTCCACCACGCGGGCGAAGGCCTGCATCGCATTGATACGGTCCATTTGAGGGCTCGATCAGGTCGGGATTGTTTGGATTATACAAACAGTCATGACCAGCATTGCCCGTTTATCCGCGCAGGCGGCCTTTCTACAGTGGCTGCACCGTAACCCACCCGGAGTTTTGCCATGACCCCTCAACGCGATGCCGTCTTCCCGCCTGACCGTCACGCCTTGTATGACCTGCACCGTTACTCGCCAGCAATTCGCGCCAATGGTTTGCTGTTCGTGTCCGGCCAGGTAGGCAGCCGCAAGGATGGCTCTGCCGAGCCCGACCTGGCGGCGCAGGTGCGCCTGGCGTTTGCCAACCTCAACGCGATCCTGGCCGAGGCGGGCTGCAGCTTCGCCGATGTGATCGACACCACCCTGTTCATGATCGACCCCGACACCACCTTCGAAACCATCTGGGCGGTCGCCGCCGAGTTCTGGGGCGAGGCCCCTTACCCGACGGTCACAGCGGTCGGGGTGACCTGGCTGGCAGGCTTCGACTTCGAGATCAAAGTCATTGCCAGGCTACCCTGATGCGCGGCCCTCACGCTCAGTGCGAATGCCGCGGCATCCCGCCTTCCCGGGCAATCACGCGCATGTGCAGCGTCGCCGGCTCCAGGCAGCCGCCGGTGGACAACTGCCCCACCAGCTGGCGGTAGAGTTCCTGCCAGGGCGTCTGCGAGGCCGGGATGTTCGGCTTCCAGGCGGCGCGGCGGCGTGCCACTTCTTCATCGTCCACCAGCAGGTCGACGCGGCGCTGGTTGAGGTCCACGCGCAGCCAGTCGTTGGTCTGCAACAGCGCCAGGCCGCCGCCGACCGCCGCTTCCGGTGACATGTTGAGGATCGACGGGCTGGCCGAGGTGCCGCTCTGGCGACCGTCGCCCAGGCACGGCAGCGAATCGATGCCTTGCTTGATCAGCGCGGCCGGGGGCGCCATGTTGACCACTTCGGCGCTGCCGGGGTAACCCACGGTACCGGCGCCGCGGATCACCAGGATGCAGCGCTCGTCGATGTCCAGCGATGGGTCGTCGATGCGCGCGTGGTAGTCCTCCGGGCCTTCGAACACGATGGCGCGGGCCTCGAAGCTGTTCTCCTTGCCAGGTTCGGCCAGGTAGGTCCTGCGGAAGGCCTCGCCAACCACCGACATCTTCATGATCGCGCTGTCGAAGAAGTTGCCGCTGAGCACGATGAACCCGGCATTGTGCTTGAGCGGCGCGTCGAACGGCAGGATCACCTCGCGGTTGCTGGTAACCGTATCGCTGACCACCTCGCCGATGGTCTTGCCGCTGACTGTGGCACAGGCCTCGTGCAGGCGGCCCGCCTTGCGCAGTTCATGCATCACCGCCGGCACGCCGCCAGCGCGGTGGAAGCCTTCGCCCAGGTATTTGCCGGCGGGCATGCAGTTGACCAGCAGCGGTACGTCTTCGCCGATGCGCTGCCAGTCGTCCAGCGACAGCTCGATGCCCATGTGCCGGGCGATGGCGATCAGGTGCGGCGGGCAGTTGCTCGAGGCGCCCAGTGCCGAAGCCACGGCAATGGCGTTTTCGAAGGCTTCGCGGGTCATGATCGACGACGGGCGCACATCCTGCAGCACCAGTTCGCAGATGCGCCTGCCGGTGGCGTAGGCCATCTGCCCGCGCTCGCGGTAGGGCGCGGGGATGCTGGCGCAGCCCGGCAGCGACATGCCCAGGGCCTCGGCCAGGGCGTTCATCGACAGCGCCGTGCCCATGGTGTTGCAGTGGCCCACCGACGGCGAGGCGGCGGTGGTCATTTCCATGAAGCCTTCATAGTCGATTTCGCCTGCGGCCATCAGGTTGCGGGCGTGCCACAGCACCGTGCCCGAGCCAATCAGCTGGCCTTTGTGATGCCCGTCGAGCATCGGCCCGCCCGACAGCACGATGGCCGGCAGGTCGGTGGTGGCTGCGGCCATCAGGCAGGCGGGGGTGGTCTTGTCACAGCCAGTGGTCAGCACCACGCCGTCCAGAGGGTAGCCGTGGAGGATCTCCACCAGCCCCAGGTAGGCCAGGTTGCGGTCCAGGGCGGCAGTGGGGCGGCGGCTCTGTTCGGCGATCGGGTGGACGGGGAATTCCATGGGGATGCCGCCGGCATCGCGGATCCCGGCCTTGACCCGCTGGGCCAGTTCGATGTGGTGGCGGTTGCACGGGGTGAGGTCGCTGCCGGTCTGGGCGATGCCGATGATCGGCCGCCCCGACTGCAGTTCGTCGCGGGTCAGGCCGTAGTTCATGTAACGCTCAACGTACAGCGCGGTCATGTCGGCGTGGCTCGGGTCGTCGAACCATTGCTGGCTGCGCAGCGGGCGTTTGGCGGTATCGGTCATGTCATGCTCTCTTGTTGTTTTAGCGCTGCAGCAGGCCGCGGGCGGCCAGGTTGCGCATCATCGCGCCAAGGCCGAAGGTCCACGGCGCAGCCTGGTCGCTGGTGGTCACCTGGTTGTGCAGCTGGCCGAGCAGGGGGCTGGCGATGCGCACCCGGTCACCCGGTTTGTGGGTGAATCCCGCGCCCGGCTGGTCACGGTCTTCGATGGGGGCGAACAGCGTACCAAGGAACAGCAGGAAGCCGTCGGGGTATTGATGGTTGGCGTTGAGGGTCTGGCGCACCAGGTCTTCAGGGTCGCGGCTGATCTGGTCCATCGAGCTGCTGCCGACCAGGCGGTAGCCGTCCTCGCCCTGGACTTCCAGGTCGACCACGCAGTGGCGCACCGCGTCCAGGTCGAAGCTGTCGTCGAACAGGCGGATGAACGGGCCGACAGCGCACGAGGCGTTGTTGTCCTTGGCCTTGCTCAGCAGCAACGCACTGCGGCCTTCGAAATCGCGCAGGTTGACGTCGTTGCCCAAGGTGGCGCCGTGAATGCGTCCGCGGCTGTCCACGGCCAGCACCACTTCGGGCTCGGGGTTGTTCCATGCCGAGCCGGGGTGCACGCCGATCGCGCTGCCGCTGCCGACGGCCGCCAGTACCGGGGCCTTGGTGAACACTTCGGCATCGGGACCGATGCCCACCTCCAGGTACTGCGACCACATGCCTTGCTCGATCAGCAGGGCCTTGAGTGCCATCGCCTGTGGTGAGCCTGGGCGCACTGCCCGGAGGTTGTCGCCGATCACCGAATGCACGGTGGCACGCACCGCCTCGGCCTTGCTGGCATCACCGGCTGCCTGCTCTTCGATGACGCGCTCGATCATGCTGGCGGCGAAGGTCACCCCGGCCGCCTTGATCACTTGCAGGTCGACCGGGGCGAGCAGGTAGGGCTGCTGGGCGTCGAACGCTTCGCCGCTGTTGGCCAGCAACGCTTCGAGGCTGCCCAGGAAGCGGCCCGGGGTGCTGCGCACGGCGTGCAACGGGTCGTCGCTTTCCAGCAGCTGGCTCAGGGTGGCAAAGCGCTCGGACAGGTCGAACACACCGTCCGGGCGCACGGTGATCGGCGAGGGGCCGCCAGGTTCGCCCGGGGTCCAGGCGCGGCCGATCAGGGTGCCGGTCAGGCCGTCCGCAGGCAGGGTATTGGCGGGGGTGAGGGTCATCGGCATGGATCGCAATCTCTCGGAACGTGAGAGCTGCACGCTAGGCAAGCGGCGCGATAAACTCCAATGGCTTAATCTCACCATTCAATAACAAGCGGTTATCGCAGCGACAGGGGCGTGCATGTCGGACCTTTCCTTTTCCCACGTTTGCAACTGGCTCAAGTTCCGCCACCTGTTGCTGATCGAGACCCTCGGGCGCACGCACAACATGCACGTTGCGGCGCAGCAGATGAACCTGACCCAGCCGGCGATCAGCAAGATGCTCAAGGAAATCGAGCACTTGCTCGGCTTCGCCCTGTTCGAACGGCTGCCGCGCAGCATGCCGCCAACGGCGCTTGGCGAGCAGGTGCTGCGCTATGCCCAGGTGGCGTTGAACGATGCGCGCAACTTCGTCGACCAGATCGACAGCCTGCGCCAGGGCGGTCACGGGCAGTTGAAGGTAGGCGGCATTTTCGCCGCCACCGCCGTGGCGCTGCCCGATGCCATCGTCGCCATCAAGCAGCGCAAGCCGTTGCTGTCGATCGAAGTGGTGGAGCAGACCAGCGATCACCTGATGGCCATGCTCGAAGACAAGCAGCTGCACCTGGCCGTGGCGCGCTTCACCGACGCGTCCCAGCAGCAGCGCTTCGACTTCCAGCCGCTGGCACCGGAACCGTTCTGCTTCGTGGTCAACGACCAGCACCCGCTGAGCGCTGCCGGGCCGGTGACCTTGCCGCAGCTGCTGGAGTGGCCGTGGATTCTCTACCCCAAGGGCACCCCGATTCGCGGGCGCATGGAGCGGGCCTTCGCCGAGGCGGGCGTGGCCGTGCCGCGCAATACCATCGACACCATCTCCATGCAGACCTTCCTCAAGGTGCTGCTGGGCGGGCCGATGATCGGCATGTTGCCCCAGGCGATGGTCGAGCCGCACCTGGCCAGCGGGGTGCTGGTCAACCTCGACACCCCGCTGCACCTGGCGCCGCAGGACTACGGCATCCTCACCCGCAAGGGCGAGCCGTTGAGCGGCGCGGCGCTGGAGTTCGCTGAGATCCTGCTGGCCCACGCGGGCCGAGGGGAGGGGGAGCGATAACGCACCGTTATCGGATGATCGATAAATGCCATTGGGAAAGCATCGCACAGCCGCCTAGATTAGCGACCCATGTCTTTCGCAATGCCGAGGAATCATCCATGACGTCCCACGCAGGCCAGCAATTCATCGGCGGGGTTCGCCGCGCCACCGGTCAGGCGGCCTTGTACAGTGTCGATGCACGTACCGGGCAGCCACTGCCAGGCGCGTTCTACCAGGCCAGCGACGCAGAAGTCGATGCCGCTGCCCGGGCCGCTGCAGCGGCCTACCCTCAGTACCGGGCCTTGCCCGCCGCTCGCCGCGCCGAGTTTCTCGACGCCATCGCCGATGCGCTCGATGCCCTGGGTGACGACTTCATCGCTACCGTATGCCAGGAAACGGCCTTGCCGCCCGCCCGTATCCAGGGTGAGCGGGTGCGTACCAGCGGCCAGCTGAGGCTGTTCGCCACGGTGTTGCGCCGCGGTGACTTCCTCGGCGCGCGCATCGACCGTGCGCAGCCCCAGCGTGCCCCGCTGCCGCGCCTGGATATCCGCCAGTGCCGCATGGGCCTGGGGCCGGTCGCAGTGTTCGGCGCCAGCAACTTCCCCCTGGCGTTTTCCACGGCCGGTGGCGACACCGCTGCGGCGCTGGCCGCCGGCTGCCCGGTGGTGTTCAAGGCCCACAGCGGCCACATGGCCACGGCGCAGTGGGTGGCCGAGGCGATCGTCGCTGCCGCTGAGCGCTGTGCCATGCCGGCCGGGGTGTTCAACATGATCTACGGTGGCCGGGTCGGTGAGGCGCTGGTCAAGCACCCGGCCATCCAGGCCGTGGACTTCACCGGTTCGCTCAAGGGCGGCCGCGCCCTGTGCGACATGGCGGCGGCGCGGCCGCAACCGATTCCGGTGTTCGCCGAAATGAGCAGCATCAACCCGGTGCTGGTGCTGCCCGGGGCGCTGGCCGTGCGCGGCGAGGCCGTGGCCCGCGAGCTGGTCGCTTCGGTGGTGCTCGGCTGCGGGCAGTTCTGTACCAACCCTGGCCTGGTGCTGGGGGTGCGCTCGCCAGCCTTCAGCGCCTTCGTCGAGCAGCTGGCTGCGCAAATCGCCGAGCAGCCACCACAGACCATGCTCAACGCCGGCACCCTGGCCAGCTATGCCCACGGCGTGGCCGCGCTCAAGGCGCAGGCCGGCGTGCGCTTGCTGGCTGGCGCCGAGCAGCAGGGCAACCAGGCCTGGCCGCAGCTGTTCCAGGCGGATGCGCAGCTGTTGCTGGCTGGCGAAGCGCTGCTGCAGGAGGAAATCTTCGGTCCGGCCACCGTGCTGGTCGAACTCGCCGACCAGGCCCAGTTGCTGGCCGCGCTGCAGGCGCTGGGCGGGCAACTGACCGCCACCTTGATCGGCGAGCCGGACGACCTGGCGCACGCCGCGCCGCTGGTGGCAGTGCTTGAACAGAAGGCCGGCCGCGTGTTGGTCAACGGCTACCCGACCGGCGTCGAGGTATGCGATGCCATGGTCCATGGCGGCCCGTTCCCGGCCACCTCCGACAGCCGTGGCACCTCGGTCGGCACCCTGGCGATCGACCGTTTCCTGCGCCCGGTGTGCTACCAGAACTTCCCCGATCCGTTGCTGCCCGAGGCGCTGCGCGATGCCAACCCGCTTGGTTTGCTGCGCCTGGTCGACGGCCAGCCCAGCCGTGACCCGATTCGCTGATTACCGCTGCTGATAGTCACCCACCGGCTGCGCCTGCAGCGGTGGGCTTCCCATAACAACAATCAGGCATGCACGACATGCCACGAGGCTTGGCCATGGCTCATCCATCTACCGCCCCCACCGCCGATCAGGCGTTCGAAGACCGCACCTACCGCAAGGTCATCCTGCGTATCCTGCCGATCCTGCTGCTGTGTTACATCGCCGCCTACCTGGACCGGGTCAATATCGGCTTTGCCAAGCTGAGCATGCTCGACGACCTGCAGTTCAGCAACACCGTCTACGCCCTGGGTGCCAGCGTGTTCTTCTGGGGCTACTTCCTGTTCGAGGTGCCCAGCAACCTGCTGCTGCATCGCTACGGCGCGCGCTTCTGGATCGCCCGGATCATGCTGAGCTGGGCGATCATCTCGATGGCGGTGGCGTTCACCCAGCCGTTGGCCGGGTTCTTCCACATCGAGTCCAGCACCATGTTCTACGTGCTGCGCTTCTTGCTGGGCATCTGCGAGGCCGGTTTCTTCCCCGGCGTGATCCTTTACCTCAACTACTGGTTCCCGACCCATCGGCAGAGCCGGGTCATGTCGGGTTTCCTCATGGCGATGCCGGTCAGCCTCACCCTCGGTGGGGTGCTGTCAGGCTGGCTGATGACCCGCCTGGATGGCTGGCATGACCTGGCCGGCTGGCAGTGGATGCTGCTGGTCGAGGGCGTGCCTTCGGTGATCATGGCCGTGGTGGTGTTCACCTGCCTGTGCGACAACATCGACAAGGCCACCTGGCTGTCGGCTGCGCAGAAGCAGTTGCTCAAGGCCAACCTGCAACAGGAAGCGGACGGCAAGGTCTCGCGGCTCGGTGAGGTGTTCTTCAACCCGCGGGTTTGGCTGCTGGTGTTGATCCTGCTGACCTTCAATACTGGCTTCTATGGCCTGGCGTTCTGGATGCCGTCGATCATCAAGAGCGCGGGCGTGACCAGCAGCCTGGAGATTGGCCTGCTGACCGCCATCCCGTACAGCGTGGCGATCGTGGCCATGTTCCTCAATGCGCGCCACTCCAACCGCACCGGCGAGCGCCGCTGGCATGCCGCGATCCCCGCATTCATCGGCGGCTGCGGGCTGATCCTCAGCGCCGCGTTCGCCCATGATGTCACCCTGTCGATCCTGTTCCTGACCGTGGCCGCGTCGGGTGTGCTGAGCCTGATGCCGATCTTCTGGACCCTGCCGGGCACGGTGTTGTCCGGTGTCGCGGCGGCGGCGGGCATCGGCATGATCAATGCCATCGGCAACCTGTCGGGCTTCACCGGCTCGATGATCACGGCAATGGCGGAGAACCTGACCGGTAACATCAACGACGGCACCTACGTGTTGGGCCTGTGCCTGTTCGTCAGCGGTTTGCTGATCCTGGCGATCCCCGCCGCGATGCTCAAGCGTTCGGCTGCCGAGCCGCGCAAGCAGCTGGAACTGGAGGCGGCCTGAGCGGCGCCAGTCACAAGGTGGTCGACTTGCCCATGCGGTCCAGCTCGAACACCTTGCTGCGTTGCAGGCACTCACGCAGGTAACGCGCCGCCGGGCCAGGCTGACGCTTGCGATGCCAAAGCAGGTCCACCCCCACCAGCCAGTCGGTGTGGGGGTAGGCCTCCAGTTGCAGCTCCATCAGCTGCCCGCTTTCCAGCTCGCGCTGCACCAACAGGCGCGGCAGGGTCGCCCAGCCAAGCCCGCCGCGGACCATCTCGACCAGTGCCAGGTAACTCTCCGCCCGCCATAGCTGGCCGGCCCGCAGGTATTCGCTGCTGGGCAGCTTGTCGGCATGGGCGAAAAACGCCAGCCGGCGATGGGCGTTGAGGTCGGCGAAGCTGACCGGGCCCTGCCGCGCCAAGGCGAATTGCGGGTGGCAGACGTGGGTCATGATCAGCTTGCCCAGCTGTTGGAAGGCCAGCTCCGGCGGGTAGCCGGGCTGGGCGAAACTCACCCCGAGGTCGGCTTCGCCGGTCAGGATCATTTCGCTGACGTCGCCGTGCAGCGGGTGGCGGATCGCCAGGTCGACAAACGGAAACGCCTCGTCGAAGCCTCTGAAGGGCGCTATCAGCGGGCCATAGGGCACCTCGATCGCCAGGGTCAGCGCGGCTTCCACCTGGCCTGCCAGGCTGTCGGCGCTGCCCTCCAGGGCGTAGCAGCGCTCAAGGATGCCCTCGGCACGCAGTAGCAGTTTATGGCCCGCCGCGGTCAGGGCCGGGATGCGGCTGGTGCGGTCGAACAGCTGCACGCCCAGGTCGGTTTCCAGGTTGCTGATGGCCGCGCTGACCGTCGACTGGGTGCGCCCCAGTCGTCGCGCTGCGGCAGAAAACGAGCCGGCCTGAACGGCGCTGACGAACACCTGCAACTGCTCCAGCGAAAAGCGCATCACCTGATCCTGTCCACGGGTCAATCCATCGATAGTAACGATGGTTAATCATTTGCTCCATCGGTGATTACCCAGGATTCTTCACCCAGACATCGGCGACAGCTGCCACGCTTCCCTGCGCTGCATGTCACTCCGGGCGCCTTCAACAATAAAAAGAGCCGCACTTCAGGAGATTCACGACATGAGCCAACCAGTTATCCATCCCGTGGACGAAATATTGCCTGCGCGGCAGCTGTTCAGCTTCGGCCTGCAGCATGTGCTGGTGATGTACGCCGGTGCCGTCGCCGTGCCACTGATTCTGGGCAGTGCCCTGGGGCTGACCCAGGCCCAGGTGGTGACCTTGATCAATGCCAACCTGCTCACCTCGGGTGTCGCCACCTTGCTGCAAACCCTCGGGCTGTGGCGTTTCGGCGCACGCCTGCCACTGATCCAGGGCTGCTCGTTCATTGCCCTGGCGCCGATGATCATGATTGGCAAAGAGTTCGGGCTACCTCACGTATTCGGTGCGGTGATCGCCGCCGGTGCGCTCACCATCGCCATCGCGCCGCTGTTCAGCCGCTTGCTGCGATTCTTCCCGCCAGTGGTGATCGGCAGCCTGATCACCGTCATCGGCATTTCGCTGATGCCGGCTGCGGCCATCTGGCTTGGAGGAGGGCAGCCAGGCACTGCGGACTTCGGCAAGCCGGCCAACCTGATGCTGGGCGTGGCGACGGTGGCGATGACGCTGGTGATCCACGCCCGTTTTCGTGGCTTCATCGGCAACCTCAGCGTGCTCCTGGGGCTGATTGCCGGCAGCGTGCTGGCTGCGGCCTGCGGCATGACCGATTTCAGCCGAGTGGGCGATGCCGCGTGGTTCGAGCTCAGCGCGCCGATGGCGTTCGGCATGCCGCAGTTCGCCTTCACGCCCGTGCTGATCATGCTGCTGGCGATGCTGGTGATCATGGCCGAGACCACCGGCAACTGCCTGGCCATCGGCAAGCTGACCGGCAAGCCCACCGACCCGCACACCCTGGGCAACGCGTTTCGCGCCGATGGCCTGTCGACCATGCTGGGTGGCCTGTTCAACAGCTTCCCTTACAACGCGTTCACGCAGAACACCGGCCTGATCGCGCTTTCCGGGGTCAAGAGCCGCTTCGTGGTCGCCGCAGCGGGCGCCATCATGGTGTTGATGGGGCTGTTCCCCAAGCTGGGTGCGCTGATCGCCAGTGTGCCGACGCCAGTGCTCGGTGGCTGCGCCATCGTGATGTTCGGCATGACCACGGTGGCGGGCATCCAGGAACTGGCCCGTGTCCGTTTCGAAGGGACCCGCAACGGCCTGGTGGTGGCGGTGTCGGTCAGCATCGGTGTGTTGCCGATGTCGATGCCGGCACTGTTCGAGCATGTCAGCGGCCCGCTGAAGCTGGTGCTGGAAAGCGGGATCTTCCTGGCTGCGGTCAGCGCGATCCTGCTCAACCTGCTGCTCAACCGTGAAGCCGCACCCCGCAGCCAGGACGCCATCGATACCCGCCTGGCCAAGTGAGCCTGCCTTTTCATGCGCGCCAGCCGGCGCGCTTTCACCTGCCGTACAAGGAGTAACCGCCATGACTTTCACCCGCTCCGGCGCCGAGCTTTCCGAGTTGGACCTGGCCCTGCTGCGCGAGTCGATCCGCCTGTCCGAGCAATCGCGCAAGGACGGCCGACACCCCTTTGCTGCCCTGGTGGCCGATGCGCAAGGGCAGATCATCGCCAGCGCCGGCAACAACTCCATGCCCCCGAAGGGCGACCCGACCCAGCATGCCGAGCTGGTCGCAGCGGCGCGTGCCGCCAGGCTGCTGACACCGGAACAACTCGCAGGCTGCACCCTTTACACCAGCGCCGAGCCCTGCTGCATGTGTGCTGGCGCGGTCTACTGGACCGGCATTGGCCGGGTGGTCTATGCCTTGTCGGAACATGCTTTGCTCGGGCTGACCGGTGCGCACCCGGAAAACCCCACGTTTTCGCTGCCGTGCCGCGAGGTGTTCGCCCGCGGTCAGCGCACGGTGCAGGTGCATGGCCCGCTGCTTGAGAACGAGGCGGCGACCGCCCACCAGGGGTTCTGGGCATGAACGGCGGCGTCTCCGTGCACGTGGTGGACATTGCCAGCGGGCGTGCCGCGCAAGGGCTGCGCCTGAGCATCGGCGTCGCGGGCGGCGCGCCGATCGCGCAGGGCATCATCGATGCGCGCGGCCAATGGGCGGGGCTGGCGGAGATGAACGCGCTGTTCGGGGCCGGCGTCTATGAAGTGCGTTTGCAGGTGGCCCGGTTTTATCGGGAAATGGGGACGCCGTTGCCTGAAATCCCCTTTATCGACGAACTCATCTACCGCTTCGGGATCGGTGATCCCCAGGCGCACTATCACTTGCCTTTCAAGCTCACCGCCTGGGGCGTCAGCTGCTTCCGGGGTGGCGCTTGACGCTGCGTCTGGCCATGCCTGGTGACTAAATCCGCAGCGATTCATCCTCTTTCTGCTGCTACCCGGCGCTGCATGGCTTATCCTTGCGCCACGCAATCAACGTAGAAGCAGTGAAATACGATGGGTTTTGAACAACTAGCTGAGTTACGTGACCGCCTGCGGTCTGAAAAAGAGCAGCAGGCAAAGGCCGACGCCCCGCGCCCTGCCAAGCGCAAGCCCGCCTCGCAGGCCAAGGCGCGTGAGCAGGACCCGGCGGTGGAAGCGATCTGGCCACTGCAGAAGCATTTCCCGTTGGCTTTCCCGGTCAACCCGGCGCCCAAGGTGCCGCTCAAGGAGGGCATCTTCAAGGATGCCGAGCAACACCTGGAGCTGCTCGGCATCACGGTCGAGCAGCTCAAGCTGGGCATCTCGACCTGGTGCCGCGGCAACCGCTACTGGGCAAGCATGGTCGA
This sequence comes from Pseudomonas sp. NBRC 111130, assembly GCF_001320485.1. Lineage (NCBI taxonomy): Bacteria > Pseudomonadati > Pseudomonadota > Gammaproteobacteria > Pseudomonadales > Pseudomonadaceae > Pseudomonas > Pseudomonas sp. NBRC 111130. The sequence continues at coordinate 130,217 of NZ_BCBG01000001.1, read as the reverse complement.
AGGTGCTTCGCGCCTGGACTTGAATGGCCAGCCCGCAGGCGTTGTCACCGCCGGTCAGGCGCTGTACGCCAAGCAACAGGCGGCACGCCAGCGCGGCAAAGGCCGCAAGGACCGCGCCAAAGCCAAAGCCGCTGCCCCGGCCCCGGCCCCTGTCGCCGACGCAGTGGAACCGACTGCGGACTGAGCCACTTCGCGCTGGGCCCTGCGCCATCCAACCGGATGGCGCCTGGGCCTGCTCAAATGTGCGATCCCTTTGGAAGCGGCTTTTTCCCGCGAACACGGGCGCAGCCCGTGCCATCCCCCTGAAACCAGGGCGACAGCCATTAGTGCCACTGATCTGGCTTGTCACGCAGCGCACTGAACACCTGAACCTCAGCAGTTACCTCAACAGGGTAGGGCGCCTTTCGGTCGCCTCTGACATTCGGGAGTTCAACCTATGAAAGCCATCGTGTACAACGGCCCACGTGACGTCGCGGTCAAGGATGTGAAGGACGCGATGATCGAGAAGCCAACAGACGTGCTGGTACGCATTACCACCACCAACATTTGCGGTTCCGACCTCCACATGTATGAGGGGCGAACGTCATTCGAAACCGGGCGGGTATTCGGCCATGAAAACCTCGGCGAGGTGATCGAGGTAGGCGCCGGGGTCGACCGGGTCAAAGTCGGTGATCGCGTTTGCCTGCCATTCAATATCGGCTGCGGCTTCTGCGAAAACTGTGAAAAAGGGCTCACGGGATTTTGCCTGACCGCCAATCCGGGCACTGCCGGCGCTGCCTATGGTTTCGCCGACATGGGGCCTTATCAGGGTGGCCAGGCAGAGTTGCTGCGCGTGCCCTATGGAGATTTCAATTGCCTGGTCCTGCCGGAAGATGCCGAGGAGCGCGAAGATGACTACGTCATGCTCTCCGATATTTTCCCCACCGGTTGGCATGCCACAGAGCTGGCCGGCCTGCAGCCAGGCGAGAGCATCGCGATCTATGGAGCCGGGCCTGTCGGGCTGATGGCGGCGCATTCGGCCATCATCAGGGGTGCCTCCCAGGTGTTCGTGGTCGACAACCAGCCAGACCGCCTGCAGCTTGCCGCGCAGCTTGGGGCAACCCCCATCAACGCCGTGGAGCAGAAGGCCGTGGAAGAGATCCTCAACCTGACCCATGGCAGAGGCACCGACCGCGGGTGCGAGTGCGTCGGCTATCAGTGCTGTGACAAGCATGGGCATGAAGTGAACAACCTCACCATGAACAACCTGGTCGCTTCGACCAAGGCCACCGGTGGCATAGGTGTCGTGGGCGTGTTCGTGCCGCAAGACCCTGGTGCGAAAAACGACTTGGCGAAAGAGGGCAAGATGGCCTTCGATTTCGGCGCGTTCTGGTTCAAAGGCCAGCAGATCCGCACCGGCCAGGCGAATGTGAAGGCGTACAATCGCCGTCTTGCAGCGCTTATCCACCATGGGCGGGCCAAGCCCTCGCAGATTATTTCTCACCGCCTGAGGCTTGCTGAAGGCCCGCAGGCCTACCAGCATTTCGATGCAAGGGATGATGGCTGGACGAAGGTGGTGCTCAAGCCAGCGGCTTGAGCCGAGGGCATCATCGTTCAGGGCGATAGCCACCGATGGCCAACGCTGCCCGCAGCGCGGCCAGGTGGCTCAGGCCCTGCGGCAGGTTGCCTAGGTACTGTCCATTCTTTGGGTCGACCATCTCCGAGTAGATGCCCACCCCCTGCGACAGTGCGCCCAACGCTTTGCCATAGGCCGCCTCGGCTCGCGCTTGCTGGCCGAGGATGGCCCAGGCCTCGATCACCCAGAACGTGCAGGCCAGGAAGCAACCTTCCTGCGTTTGAGCTTCGCTGTAGCGGTAGTGGAACGGACCGGCACCCAACGCCTCCTGTATCGCCTCCAAGGTGCTGCGTAGCCGCGCCACGCTGGGGTAACCGAAGCGCACCGCCAGTGCCAGCGAAGCGTCCAGCCGATCACTGCCTGGGTAGAACAGATACGCCTGATGGGCCTCGCTCCAGCAGTGGGCTTCAATCCATGCCTGAACGCGTTGCCGCTCGCGATCCCAGCGTTCCCGGCAGGTGGTGGGCAGGTGGCCGCCATCGGCCAGTTCGATGGCCCGGCTCAAGGCTTGCCAGCAGCTGATCTTGGACATCGTGTAATGCTGCTTTTCCGGCAGTTCCCAGATACCGGCGTCTTGTTGCCTCCAGCAATCGGCGCATTGGTCGGCCAGTGCCGACAGGATCATGGCGCTGGGCGAGTCGAGAATGTTGCCGCAGTCGATGAAGCAGCGGGCAGTCTCGAAAATATCGCCGAACACGCCATGTTGCAGCTGGTCACGGGCATCGTTGCCGACCACGGGCGGCGAGTGCTTGTAGCCGGGGAGGTCGACCGGGCGCACGCAAGCACCGATTGCCCCGTCCAGGGTATAGAACACCCGTGGCCCGTGTTCATCCAGCCGACGCAGCAACCAGCTGAAGGCGGCCTTGGCTTCTGGCTGCGCACCGATGCTCAGAAACGCTTCGATGGTGTAGCCGGCATCACGGATCCAGGCGAACCGGTAGTCGTAGTTCTTGTTGCCACCGATGCGTTCAGGAAGCGATGAGGTGGCTGCCGCCATGATCGAGCCACTGGGCGAGGACAGCAGCAGCTTGAGTGCCAGCGCGTTGCGCACGACCAGCGGTTTGTACGGGCCATCGTAGACCAGGCTCCTGGACCATTGGCACCACTCCCGGTGCGAGCCATCGATGCGTTCATCGATCAAGGCCAATGGCGGTACTACCAGTGGCTCGTCACGCCCGGCGATGATCGCGACCACTGCGCGCTGCCCGGCGGCAACGCTGAGCGAGGCCCGCACGCCCAGGTCGTCCTTGCGCTTGACCTGTACCTGGTGATCATGCAGGAACATGCCGAGTATGCGCCCTGCATGGAATACGCATGCATTGTCATTCGGTGCCAGGTAGGGGCTGACCGTATCGGCCTGGGTGCCGAAATCGATGGCGATGTGCAAGTCCATCTGCCCTTCGATGCCTTCGATGCGCCTGGCCAGTTCAGCCCAGGGCAACCGGCCGGCCGGGCCGCTGTTCAGGGACTCGGTAAGGCGGGCGCGACCCTCATCGGTGATGAAGGTGGTTTCGAGCACATTGCTGTCGGGCAGGTAGCGGCGCTCGGCAACGAACGGCGCGCTGGGGGTAATCGAGAAGTAGCCGCCCGTTTGCGGGGCCAGCAGCTTGTCGAACAGGGGCGGGGAGTCCATATGGGGGACGCACCACCAGTCGATGGAGCCGTCCAGGCCGATGAGTGCAACGGAGCGTCCATCGCCCAGCGCGCCGTATTCTTCCAGGGGTAGCCAGCCCCCTTCGTCCCGCTGAGGCGCACCGTATTGCATCCCCTCGATCGGTTGTCTTTCCATCGGCATGCCTGCGAGAGCTCGTGTTCTGTGTGGGACATACCGATTGCGCGCCAAGTTCGTTTATCCGCCGTTCCTATACCTCGCCTGAACTTTGCGCCTCACGCCGGCTTCCCTTTTGTAATGAGTAAAAACGAGGAGTGCGACATGACCAAACAAGCCCAACCGCAGCAGCCAGGCGCGCAAACAAAGGTTACTGGCGAACAGGAGCGGGATAACGATGCCCGTCGGCCCGATGGTTCGACCGGTACATCGCATGACTCCACTGCTCAGAAAACGGCCCGTGGCCACGGCCGACAGAAGCGCTGAAATTCATCCCTACAATGCCGACCTGGAGGCTTTGCCATGCAACCCAAGACCGAAGGGCTCGAAGAGCACGGCCCAAGTGGTGTGCCTTTCATCAACGATCCGGAAAAACCCACCTCACCGCCGCTGAATGACGCCGATGCCACCGATGCCGCAGAGGCTGAGGAAGACATCGGGGACGATGGCCAATAGCTCTGAGCGCGGTGCAAAAAAATGCCGGGGCGATGCCTCGCCCCGGCACATTCAGCAAAGGCCGATGCCCTTAGCTGTTGCGACCGCCGCCGTGGCTGTTCTGTCCGCCTTTACGGCCAGCCTCCGATGCGCGTTCGCGGTCGTTGGCAAAGTTGCCGCCGGAAGCCTGGCCGCCCTTGCGGCCTGCCTCGGATGCTTTCTCCCGGTCATTGGCAAAATTGCCTGGGTTGTTCTGTGCGGTACCGCCTTGATGCCCACGGTTGCTTTGATTGTTAGCCATGATCTTTCACCTCATGTGGCACACAGGAAAGTCTGTGTTCAACTCCGACGCTTCGGCAGGGGGGCAATGCTCCCGCTAATTCGCCGTTGCCGGACGAAATGCATGAAAGGACCCGAGTTGGAGTTAATCGCGCCGCAGAGCCTGGGCAGCCAGTATCTGCAATCTGTTTTATCAGCGTCCCGGCCTTTGTCAGTTCAAAAACTGGTCATCCCCGTTGGCTCGCCACGCTGGCAGGACGCAACTGAACGTGGCGTACGACGTTCAGGTCAACCGCTAGCGATCAGCAGAGGAGGATGACCGTTGGACATTGAAGCGTTGCTGACTGAGTTGCTGAACGCCCGTGGCCCGGGCGGCCAGGAAGATGAAGTTCGGGCCATCTGCCTGCGAGCGTTGGAAGACGTGTGCGACGAGGCCTATGTCGACAGGGCCGGGAATGTGATCGGGGTCGTTCGAGCGTCTCGTGCCTGTGACCCTGATGCAGCCATCCGGGTCATGGCTCACCTTGATGAGATCGCCATGATCGTCAAGAACGTTCGTGCTGACGGCACCTTGGAAGTCCTGGCCCTGGGCGGGGCGCAGCCCATCAGTTTTGGCGTCTGTCCTGTCGATATCCTGGGCGATGAAAAGACCCTGCCAGGTGTTCTGTCTTACGGCTCGATGCATAACAGCGGTCGTACTTCGAACGGGCGAGATGTGCTGGCAGGCAATGTTCAGTGGAAGGATGTCTACGTCGTTACCCGCACCTCAAAAGCCGAGCTGGAGCAAGCAGGCGTGCGGCCTGGCACGCGTGTGGTGCTCAGCCAGCATTGGCGCAAACCCTTCCGGGTCAATGACTGTATCGCGGCTCATTTCCTCGATGACCGGGCGCCGTTGACGGCGGTGATCCACTGCGCACGGCTGCTGCACCAGAGAAGGCAACAGCTGCGGCAAGACGTCTGGTTCGTTCTGACCACCCTGGAGGAGGAGTCCAATGCCGGCGCCCTGTACGCGGCTTCCAGGCTGCCAGGCGAAACCACCATCGCGGTCGAGGTTGGGCCGGTGCTGGAAGAATACGGTACGCAGCTCTCGGTCAACCCGATCATCAATACCGGCGACCAGAAGGGCTACTACAGCCGCACCGTCGTTCAGGCGTTGATCGCCGCCAGCCGGCGAGCAGGTTATGCGCCGCAGTCGGCCCTGCTGGTGGATTTTGCCTCCGACGCCAGTGCGGTGCTGAGCACGGGCATTGATGCCCAGGCGGGTTGCATCGCTATTCCCACTGAAAACACCCACGGTTTCGAGATGGTGCCGGTGGAGGGTATTTCGGCGTGCGCTGCGACGCTGGTGGAGTATCTGACAGGCTCGACGGCTGGCGGTCCGCAACGGACAACAGCGTGAGCCTGGCTCAGACCGACGTCACAACGAAGCTATCTCAACGTAGCTATCTCAACGTAGCTATCCGTTCGGACATCACGGCCATGCCGGTAGCCCATCACGGCTGCTGGTAATGCCCTGGCGATGTGCCGGGCTCATGGTCATGTTCAAGACGCTGAACCTGAACATCAGTGAAGGATGACGCTTCGTTGCGGTGCAGGCCCTGCAGATAATCGCGGGCAGCTTCGCGACTGAGGTCTTCCTGCTCACTGCGCAACTCGCACGTGCCGGGTTGGTTGTCGAGGATGTAGCTGATCAAGTACAGGTAGCTGGCCATGTCGAATGTCCCTTTGCAGATAGATAGTGGCGCGAACCTTCTGGTTGATCGTGGCGCAGTCGCATCCGTTCACCCCGGTTGATGGTCGGCTGTAATGCCGCAGTTGGTCATGGCCATGGCATTGAGAGTCGCCTTTATCGGCACTGCGAATACCCAAGCACCAGCAGCCTTTTGCCAAAAATAGAGGCGTGCGTTGATTAGCGCGTTTCGTCCGCCTTTTCGAAATTCAATGCACGATGCGGCGCTTGGTACCGGTCACTGATAAACACAGATCTTCCTGTGTGTACCTACCGACATGAGGTGTCAATCATGGCTAGCAATCAGGACAACCGCGGTAATCAAGGCGGCAACGCAAACACCAATCCTGGCAATTTCGCCAACGACCGGGAAAAGGCTTCCGAAGCCGGGCACAAAGGCGGCCAGGCGTCAGGCGGCAACTTCAAGAACGATCCGGAACGCGCATCTGAAGCAGGCCACAAAGGGGGGCAGGCCTCGGGAGGCAATTTCAAGAACGACCCTGAGCGTGCCTCGGAAGCGGGCCATAAAGGTGGCCAGGCGTCAGGGGGCAATTTTGCCAATGACCGCGAAAAAGCTTCCGAAGCCGGCCGTGTAGGTGGCCAGCACAGCCACGGCGGCGGTCGCAAGAGTGATGACAACCGCTGATCATCCATAAACGTGCAGGGGGCAGCCCGGCTGCCCCTGCGCACTGATGAGGACCTGCTTATGTTCATGCATAACAAGCGATTGCAATACACCGTGCGCGTGGCGCAACCCAACCCCGGCCTGGCCAATCTACTGCTGGAACAGTTCGGTGGGCCGCAGGGCGAACTGGCCGCCGCGATGCGCTACTTCACCCAGGCGGTCAGTGAGGATGACGCAGGACGCAAGGACATGCTCTACGACATTGCCACCGAAGAGCTCAGCCACCTGGAGATCATCGGCTCGATCGTGGTGATGCTCAACAAAGGCGCCAAGGGCAGCCTGGCCGAAGGCGTGGAGGCCGAGGGAGAGCTGTACCGCTCGCTGACCGGCGCCGGCAATGACTCCCATGTCACCAGCCTGCTATACGGTGCCGGAGCCCCGCTGGTCAATTCCGCCGGGGTACCGTGGAGCGCGGCCTACATCGACACCATTGGCGAACCGACGGCCGACTTGCGCTCGAACATTGCTGCCGAGGCGCGCGCCAAGATCGTCTATGAACGGCTGATCAACGTCACCGATGATCCCGGCATCAAAGATGCCCTGGGCTTCTTGATGAGCCGTGAGATCGCCCACCAGATGTCGTTCGAAAAGGCGCTGCATGCTATCCAGCCAAACTTCCCGCAAGGCAAGTTGCCCGGCGACCCTGAGCTCAATCGCACGTATTTCAACCTGTCCCAGGGCGGGGATATGCGTGGGGCCTGGAATGAAGGGCAGGACTGGATTTACGTCGATGAGCCGCGTCCCGCTGTGGATGGTGGCGATGGCTCGGCCAGTGTGCAGCTCGATGAGCGCGGCGCAGACACCCTCGCAGCCATGAAGCTCCGTACCCAGTCGAACCCAGATGCGCAACCTCTGACCGGAGCGGAACTCGGCAAAGTGAACAGTGGGCAGCAATGAGAAATGCCCGCGCCGGAGTTCGTCCGGCGCGGGATGCGTATTCAGCGCTTGGCTTCTGCATCAGGGTCGGCCGAGCGGGCCAGGAATGCGCGGGTTACTTCCGGCAGATGCGCCTTGAGCCATTCGGCCATGGCGACTTCTTCCTTGAGGATCGAACGACAGGCTTGCGCCGTCGCGCTGTCGCCGGCCGCTTCGGCGGCTTCTATGAGCACCGTGTAGGAGGCAATCTCCAGGTTTTCGAACACATAGCCTGCCATCGCCCCTTTGACCACTTCATCGCTCATGGTCATCCCGCCGACCGCCTGCCCGAACGCCATGAGCTTGCCCGCCAGATCCTTCAAGGTCGAGGTGCTGCCGCCCAGGCGCTCGATGCATTCGACCAGCACGCGCTGCTGCCCTTGAGTCTCTTCGATGTGTTTGACGATGCGGCCTTTCAACTCGGGGTAATGTTCCAGCCGCTCTGCCTGTCCCTTGAGCATGCTCTCGGCCTGTTGCTCCATTGCATGGGCGTCACGCAGCCAGTCGAGCAGGTTTTCTTTCGCACTTGCCATGATCAGTACCTCGCATCCAGTGATAGGTATCTGTTGGGAGAGCGTTCAGCGGCGCCGCGCTCAGTTCAATCGACGAATGGGGCATGGGCAGAAGCGGATTCCACCGGGCAGCAGCGCCGAACTTAAGGTAGGCGTCGTACTCGTAACGTTTAGATACATATAACGAGACGAGGTCGGCATGAGGATGATCCACGGCACTTCGCATTTTCGACCTTATACCTCTGCGTCGGGAGGCTGGGGGTCTGCCCATTCGGTGCTGAACATCCTCTGGCGCGAGCAGACCCTGATCAACGGCACGCGTGCGTTGACCAAACAGAACAAGCCCAAAGGTTTCGCCTGTGTCAGTTGTGCATGGGCCAAGCCTGGCGACCCTCACGCGTTGGAATTTTGCGAAAACGGCGCCAAGGCGACGGCGTGGGAATTGACCACGTTGCGCAGCTCACCCGAGTTCTTCACGGCGCATTCGCTCAGCGAATTGCGTGGCTGGACGGATTACCAGCTGGAGCAGCACGGCCGTCTTACCCATCCACTGCGGTATGACAAGCACACCGATCGGTATGTGGTGACGACCTGGGGGGAGGCTACCGAGGCAATCGCCACGCAACTGCGTGCGCTGAGCCCCGACGAGGTGGTGTTCTATGCGTCAGGGCGCGCATCGCTCGAGACATCATTCATCTACCAGCTGTTTGCCCGTGCCTATGGCACCAACAACCTTCCCGACAGTTCCAACATGTGCCACGAAAGCACGTCGGTGGGCTTGCAGGAAAGCATCGGCGTGCCGGTGGGCACGGTCACACTGGCCGATTTCGAACACACCGATTGCATCTTTTTCTTCGGGCAGAACGTCGGCAGCAACAGCCCACGCATGCTTCATCCGCTTCAAGAGGTGCGCAAGCGCAACGTTCCGATCATTACCTTCAACCCGATCCGGGAGCGGGGACTGGAGCGCTTCGTCAATCCCCAGTCCCCCACTGAAATGCTCGGTCCGAAATCCACGGCCATCAGCACCCAATATCACCAGGTCGCCATCGGCGGCGACACCGCTGCCGTCATGGGCATTGCCAAGGCCCTGCTGGAGATGGAGGACCGGTCGAAAATCAACGGCGAGCGGCCAGTGCTGGATCACGCTTTCCTCGCGCAACATACCGAGGGCCTGGTCGACTTCATGGAGCAGGTGCGGGGCTATGCATGGGCTGAGCTGGAGCACCGGTCCGGCCTGAGCCGCAGCGCGATGGAGGCCGCCGCCACGGTGTATGCGCGCAGCGAGAAGGTGATGATCGTCTATGGCATGGGCATGACCCAACACCGGCACGGCGTAGGTAACGTGCAGATGCTGGTCAACTTGCTGTTGTTGCGCGGCAATATCGGCAAGCCGGGAGCCGGTATCTGCCCGGTGAGGGGGCACTCCAATGTGCAGGGCCAGCGCACCGTAGGGATCACCGAAGACCCGGCAAAGGTGCCCAAGGACAAGATCGAGGCACTGTTCGGCTTCAAGGTCCCTGAGCACAAAGGCCTGACCACGGTCGAGGCCTGCGAGGGCATTCTCAATGGCAGTGTGAAGGGGTTCATCGGGCTTGGCGGCAACTTTCTGCGCGCGGTACCCGACACAAGTCGAATGGAGCCTGCGTGGGCGGGGCTTGGTCTGAGCGTGCAGATCGCCACCAAGCTCAATCGCACGCACCTGGTACCCGCTGAACACACCTGGCTGCTGCCCTGCCTGGGCAGGATCGAAATCGACCGCCAGGGTGGCATTGAGCAGACGTACACCACTGAAGACAGTACCGGTTGCGTTCACGCCTGGCGTGGCACTGCAGAACCGGCAGGGGAGCAGTTGCGCTCGGAACTGGCGATTGTCGCCGCCTTGGCCGACGCCACGCTGGGCGACGCCGTCGCCATACCCTGGCTGCACTGGAGCCAGGACTACGCACGCGTTCGCCAGGCCATCAGCGAAGTCTATCCGGACATCTTCCATGACTTTGAAACACGCATGTGGGAGCCCGGTGGGTTCCATCGGCCGTTGGGTGCGGCGCAGCGCCAATGGGCCACGCCGTCGGGCAAGGCCCGGTTCATTACGCCCGCATCGCTGGACGAGGATGATGATGTCCTGACCGGGGAGGCGGGCCGCAATGTCCTGCAACTGATGACGCTGCGCAGCAATGACCAGTTCAACACAACGGTGTACGGCTACGATGATCGCTTCAGGGGCGTGAAGGGCACGCGCAAAGTGGTGTTCCTCAACCGCAACGATATCGTACGCCTGGGCTTCGTGCCGGGCGGCTGGGTGCGCTTGCGCACGGCCATTGAACCGGCTGTGCGGCGTGAGGCAGGGCCTTTCCAGATCATCGCCTACGACATCCCGGAAGGGTGCGCTGCGTCTTACTACCCGGAGTCCAATGCGCTCCTCCCGCTATGGCACCACGCCAGACGCAGTAAGGTACCGGCCGCGAAATCGGTGCCCGTGATCTTGATCGCTGCGCAGCCAGATGCCGATGATCTCGAGCATGCCGTGCCCGCAACTGACCAGGTCGTGTAGCGGGTCGTCGAGCAGAGGGAGCCCTATGGAGAGTGTCGAATGGGGGCTGATGGCCGCACGGGCCCAGTTCGCCGTGACCATCAGCTTTCATATCGTGCTGGCGGCGTTCAGCATTGGTCTGGCGAATTTCCTGCTGGTGCTGGAGGCGCTGTGGCTGTGGCGCCGGGAGCAGGTCTATCTGGATATCTACCGGTACTGGCTGAAGCTGTTCGCGCTCAACGTCGCGATCGGTACGGCGTCAGGCCTCATCCTCGAATACCAGTTGGGTCTCAACTGGTCACGGCTTTCCACCCAGGCAGGGGAAATCCTCGGGCCGCTGATGTTCTACGAGGTGATGGCGGCGTTTTTCCTGGAGGCAGGTTTCCTCGGGATCATGCTGTTCGGCATGAAAAAGGTGGGACCCAAGCTGCATTTTTTTGCCACCTGCGCGGTGGCTGTCGGCTCCATCATCAGTGCGTTCTGGATCCTGTCGGCAAACGCCTGGATGCACACACCGCGCGGTTTCGGCATTGGCCCGGATGGGCGGTTTATCGCGCAGGATTGGTGGGCGATCATTTTCAACCCGTCTTTCCCTTATCGCTTCGCCCATATGATGCTGGCCACCTTCCTGGCCACCGCCTTGCTCATCGCTGGCGCGAGTGCATGGCAGTTGTTGCGCGAGCCCTCCAACCGTCATGCCAGGCTACAGTTCAGCATGGCGATGTGGACCCTTGCCGTACTCGCACCTGTCCAGCTTGTGGCAGGCGATCTGCATGGCGAGAACACGCTGCGGTTCCAGCCACAGAAGGTGGCTGCGATGGAGGGCGCATGGGTGCGCCCTGCACCTGGCGCAGGTGAACCGCTGCGGTTGTTTGCACTACCCGACATGGCCGAGCGGCGCAATCATTTCGAGTTGGCGATTCCACGCGTAGCATCGCTGTATCTGCGCCATGACCTGAGCAGTTCGATCACCCCGCTCACGGAATTCGCGCCGCAGGACATCCCGCCTGTCGCGATTGTGTTCTGGGCCTTTCGCCTGATGGTGGGCCTGGGGCTGCTGATGATCGTCCTCGGCATCACCAGCCTGGTATTGCGCCATCGACAGCGCTTGTACACGGCGCGCTGGATGCACCGCTGCTGCGTGCTGATGGCGCCGGCCGGTTTCATCGCCATGATCAGTGGCTGGGTGGTCACCGAGGTTGGCCGCCAACCCTTTACGGTCTACAACGTGCTGCGAACGGCTGACAGTGTATCGCCTGTCTCCAGGGAGCAGGCCGTCGGCGCTACCGGCGTGATTCTGGTTTTTTATCTGGTGGTGTTCGGCATCGGCTTGTGGGTATTGCTGCGCATCCTGCGTCATCCTGCCAAGGCAGGGGAGCCAGAACCGCAGCCGACCCTTGCGGATGAAATCGGCAGGCCATGAGGTGCGCCCATGCTCGAAGGTGACGTGATCGTTTTGCTTTCAGCTGCCGCTCTCGCGTTTTCGGTGCTCAGCTACGTGCTGCTCGACGGTACGGATCTGGGCGTCGGTATTCTCTTGGGGCTGACCCGCAGCGCCGGGCGACGACGCGCCATGGCGGTGTCGATCTTGCCCATCTGGGACGCGAACGAAACCTGGCTGGTGCTGGGTGGCGGAGGGCTGCTGGCGCTGTTTCCGCTGGCGTATGCGGTGCTGCTACCGGCGTTGTACCTACCCTTCATCGTCATGTTCCTGGCGCTGATCATGCGTGCCATGGCATTGGAATTTCGCGATTACACGCAAAGCCCGACCCTCAAGCGCGGCATCGACGCGCTGCACACGTGCGGGTCGTTGATCGCCGGGGGATGCCAGGGCGCGGCGCTGGGAACGCTGGTGCAAGGCATTTCCAGCCGGAACGGGCAATTCACCGGAACCGGCTGGGAATGGCTCAGCCCTTTCGCACTCTACTGCGCGGGCGTGTTGGTGGTGGGCTATGCGTGGCTTGGGGCCTGTTGGCTGTATTGGCGAAGCGAAGGTGACCTGCAACGAACATCGCGCAGGCAAGCGCAATGTCTTGCTGCAGCCACCCTGGTGCTGCTGATGGTTCTGCTCATCTGGACGTCTGGCCTGAACCCCGGTTATGCGCAGCGACTTTTCAACCCGGTCGTTCTGGGGGCAATGGGCGGAACAGGCCTGTTTGCCTTCACCGCTTTTGCGCTCAGCTTTCGAAGCCGCTACGACGTAGTGCCGCTGATCTGCGCGCTGAGTGTGTTCGTCCTGGCGTTCACGCTGATGGTCGTTACCCTTTTTCCTCTGATCGTCCCGCCCAGCCTCACGCTGTTCAGCGCCGCGTCTGGCAGGACAAGCCAAACCTTCATGCTGGCTGGTTTTGTCCTGCTGATGCCGGTGACCTTTTTCTACAACACCTTTGGGTTTCGAGTGTTTAGCGGGAAAGTCCATGTGTGGGGGCGAGGCGCACCCTGAGCAATTAGTGCATGGCTCGGCTATGACGAGACCTGTGACTGCCGGTGAACCGAACAGCAATCCGGGTGGCAGCGGGCGCCCGCGAAGAAGCCAACGCGCAGCCTTGACCTTCCAGTACTACTGCACAAACCCTGATAACCTCCATGCTATCGACGTGTCGATGGTTCGCCAGTGTTGGGCTTACCTCACATGACAAGGTATTTGCAGATGCCGATCCTGAGCAGAAGCCGATGACAGGGGTAATGAATGCTTTTCGTAGTGCTGCTTGGCGGTAAACACCCTCGGGCAAGAATCGAGGTGCACGATGTCGCTTTCGTGGTGGCCGATACGCTTGAACAAGCCTACCCGCAACTGCGTGACAGTTGGTTCGGCAGCCTTAAAGGCATGCATATCGACGCCTGGATGGCTGTCGATGGCGTCGAGGGCTGGCGGGTGGAATTGAGCAGCTTGGCGCCATTACCCGATGCACCGCGCCTTTACTTCATCAACCTGGGGGGCTACGAGTCGCAGACGTTCGGCGAAGCGCATCATTATCTGTTGGTCGTGGCCAGGGACAAACGCGAGGCCAAGGCAAAAGGCAAGCGGCAGATCCTGTCACATTGGGCGCAGGCCCACACCGATGCGGTGCTGGACGTTGACGACTGCTTGCCCATTGATGAAGTGGGCGGCCGCTATGTGCACCTGGTTGAAGGGCCGCATGCCGGGATCGTGCAGCGCAACGACTACATCGTCCTGGGATAGCCTTGCCAGCCAGGCGAGCGGCGCAGGCCTGCGAAGGGCTGGCCGCTCGAACCTGGTGCGGGTCAGATCAAGCCTTCGGCTTTCAGGGTTTTCTGCACGGCCGGGCGGTTGGCGACGCGCTGCTGGAACTGCACCACCGTTGGCCAGGGCGAGAGGTCGATTTTCAGCATCGGCGCCCAGTTGACGATGGTGAACAGGTAGGCATCGGCCACGCTGAAAGCGTTACCGGTCAGGTAATCCTTGCCCTGCAACGCCTTGTCGACGAACCCCAGGCGTTTGCCGAAGGTTTCGATGGTCTTGCTCTTGGCCTCCGGGCTGATGCTCGGGTTGAACAACGCGGCGAGGGTCTTGTGCAGCTCGGTACCGATGAAGTTCAGCCATTCCTGCACCCGCGCGCGCTCCAGCGTGCCAGCAGGCGGTAGCAGGTTGGCCTGGGGCTTGTGCTCGGCAAGGTACTGGATGATGGCCGGGCCCTCGGTGAGGACCTCGCCGTTATCCAGCTGCAGGGCTGGCACATAGCCTTTGGCGTTGAGCGTGTAGAAATCCGCGCCGCTGGCCGTGGTATGGGTCTTGAGGTCGACCTTTTCGACGGTGTAGGGCAGGTCCAGTTCGTTGAGGACGATATGCGGCGAGAGTGAACAGGCACCCGGCGAGTAAAAGAGCTTCATGGTCTTCTCCCATTGAGTGGGCCAGCCGGGATACGGCTGGCGTGGTGAGGCGCTGTGCAGCGCTCAGGTTATGACAGCAAAGCAGGGTCTCTGGCAAACCGCTGACCAGCGGCCAGCACAATCACTGCGCATCGATGATTTCCCGGGCCAGGGTCAGGCGGCGCGTGTGGAAGTCGTACTCATAAAGCTCGGCATAGCGCCCCCACTCGATGGCCACCTTGAGCACACGCTCGGCTTCCTCGGCGTCCATGTACTCCGTCAGGCGGTCGAGCACGGTTTTTTCCTGCAGGCCGGCAGGCTCCAGGTGCAGGCTGTCGAGGATGTAGCCGATCAGCGACACGCGGCCCTTGCACTGGCGTGCGAACAGGTCCTGGCGCCGCGCCTGGCGGGCGGTCACGTAATTGCGGCCGTGGCGTGTGAGGCGTATGTCGCCCTCGACCACCTGGGCGAAGCCGAGCAGGCCGAGTGCCTCGTAGATCGGGAACAGAACTTCGTCGGGCAGCTCGGTTTCCTCGGCCAGGTGCGGCAGGTCGGCCTCGCCGTTGAACGGTTCGCCGGCGATCAGTTCGAGCACGCTCTCCATCCGTGCAATATCGGCGTCGGGCAGCCGGTAGCCGAGCTCCACGGCCGGTGGCGCGCCTGCGGCAGCGATGGCCTCGGGGCGCTGGGTCATCAGCGCATAGACCTCGTCGATCAGCGCGCGGACCTCTTCTGAGTCAGCGTTGCGCGGGCGCGGCAGGTCGATGTGCAGTTCCGAGCGCACCCGGCCCGGGTCGCTGGAGAGGATGAGGATGCGGTCGGCCATCATCACCGTCTCCTCGATATTGTGCGACACCACCAGAATGCTGCGGGTGGTGATGCGGTGTTCCTCCCAGAGCTCGAGCATATCGTCGCGCAGGGTTTCGCCGGTGAGCACGTCAAGTGCCGAGAAGGCCTCGTCCATCAGCAGCACTTCGGGGTTCATCACCAGGGCACGGGCGATGCCCACGCGCTGGCGCATGCCGCCGGACAGTTCGCGTGGCAGGGCGCCGCCGAAGCCGGACAGGCCGATCAGTTCAAGCGCGGCGTCGGCCAGGCGCTCGCGTTCGGCCGGGCTCACACCTTGGGCCTCCAGGCCGAGTTCGACGTTCTGCTGCACGGTCAGCCAGGGGAACAGCGCGAAGGTCTGGAAGACCATGGCCACACCGCCCAGCGGGCCGTGGATCGGCTGACCGCGGTAGGTGACGGTGCCGCGGTCGGCACCGATCAGGCCGGCGATGATCCGCAGCAGGGTCGACTTGCCCGAACCGGAGCGGCCGAGCAGGGCGACGATTTCACGCTCGCGCAGCTGCAAGTCGACGCCTTCGAGGATGGTTCGCGGCGTGCCGTCGGCGGCCCGGAAGGCCTTGCTCACGCCCTTGAGCTGGATCAGCGGTGGTTGTTTCATGGCAGGTCCTCAACGACGGCTTTCGGCGCGCAGGTACAGGCGGCGCCAGAACAAGCGGTTCAGCAGCATCACATAGATGCACATCACGCCGATGCCCAGGGCAATGCGGTGGAAGTCGCCGGCATCGGTCATCTGCTTGATGTAGCTGCCCAAGCCGTCGGCCACCAGCGAAGTGTCGCCCCAGCTGACGTACTCGGCGACGATACTGGCGTTCCACGAACCGCCACTGGCCGTGATGGCGCCGGTGACGAAGCTGGGAAACACCGCTGGCAGGTATACGCGCTTCCATTTCAGCCAGCCGCGCAGGCCAAGGTTGTCGGCGGCCAGGCGCAGTTCATAGGGAATGGCCGCAGCCCCCGCCACCACGTTGAACAGGATGTACCACTGGGTGCCGAACACCATCAGTGGGCTCAGCCAGATGTTCGGGCTGAGCTGGAAATGCACCAGCAGCAGGACGACCAGCGGGAACAGCAGGTTGACCGGGAAGGCGGCGAGGAACTGCGCCAGCGCCTGCACCTTCTGCGAGTAGCGCGGGCGCAGGCCGATCCAGATCGACAGCGGCACCCATACCAGCGAGGCCAGGCCAATCAGCAGCATCACCCGGCACAGCGTGATCAGGCCCAGGCCGAGCACGTGCAGGGCTTCGCCCCAGCCGACGTCCTGGTGCACGAACAGCCCCAGGCGGAAAAAGGCAAAGGCGCAGGCCAGCACCAGGAGGATGTCCCAGGCGCGTGGCCACCAGGCCGGCAGGCGCAGCCACGGGCGCCGCGCCACGGTGCCGTCGTGGCGCTGGGCGAACCAGCCCATGGCTTTCTGCACGCCCTTGGCCAGCTGCGCACTGAAGGCGCTCAGCCAGCGGCTGCGGCGCCCCCAGTCAAGCACCCAGGAGCGTTGCGCGGTGTCGCCTTGGGTGTCTTCGAAGCGGAAGCGGTCAGCCCAGGCCAGCAGCGGGCGGAAGAACAGCTGGTCGTAGAGCAGGATGCCGGTGAGCATCGCACCGATGGCCCAGGCGATGGCACCGAGGTTGCGCTGGTCGATGGCCACGGCGATATAGGAGCCGATGCCGGGCAACTTGATGTCCTGCCCAGCCACCGAGATGGCCTCGGCAGCGACCAGGAAGAACCAGCCACCCGACATCGACATCATCATGTTCCACAGCAGGCCAGGCATCGCGAATGGCAGCTCCAGGCGCCAGAAGCGCTGCCAGGCCGAGAGACGGAAGATCCGCGCAGCCTCGTTCAGCTCCGGCGGCACGGTGCGCAACGACTGGTACAGGCTCAGCGCCATGTTCCACGCCTGGGAGGTGAAGATGGCAAAGATCGCCGCGCATTCCACCCCCAGCAGGTTGCCCGGGAACAGCGCGATGAACGGCGCGATGGCGATGGCCTGGAAACCCAGGATGGGTACCGACTGGAGTACGTCCAGTAGCGGGATCATGGCTTTTTCGGCGGCGCGATACTTGGCCGCCAGCGCAGCGAAGACAAAGGCAAACAGCAGCGAGAAGCCCAGCGCGATGAACATCCGCAGGATGGTGCGCATCAGGTAGTAGGGCAGGTTGACCGGGTCGAGGGCAATCGGCAGCGCCTCGCCGACCACGAACGGCCGGCTCATCTGCATGGCGCCGTAGGCGGCCAGCACCAGGACCACCAGCACCAATGGCAGAAGAATCCAGTCCCAGCGGTTGGGCGCTACCTCACGCAGGCCTGGCGATGGGTTGAACAGGCGGGCCATGAACAGGTCTCGATCGTCAGGGTGTGGAAGGGGCAGGTGCCAGCACCTGAGCCAGTATGGTTCAGGTGGATGACAGGTCAATGTGTCGAAAGCGGATGGTCAGATGGCTGTGCACACGTTGTTCGGATAAGGTTCGGCTGTCTGCCATGGAATGTCACGTGAAGGCACGGTGGTTATGGATAACTTTTTTGACATGCACATACGCAAGCTGACCTGCGCCGATTTACCCATCGCCAGCGCCCTGTGCCTGGAGGCATTCACGCTGGCGGTGGCACCCTCGCTGTCCGAGCAGGGGGTGGAGACGTTCGCCAAGGTTGCTGCCGAGCAAGCGTTCGCCGAACGCATGCGAGGCGATAACCTGATCCTGGTCTGCGAAGTGGATGGCAACCTCTGTGGCCTGGTTGAGCTCAAGGAAGGCCGTCATGTAGCGATGCTGTTCGTGGCGCCTGCATGGCAACGCCGGGGTGTGGGGGCGCGCCTGATGAATGAGGTTCTGGCGCACGTAAGGAGCCAGGTCCTGACCGTCAGGGCTTCGTTGAGCTCCGTGCCTGCATACCAGCGCTACGGTTTCGTTTTGGCCGGGGAAATGGGCGAGTTCGCCGGGCTGGTCTATCAGCCGATGGAGAAACTGAGATGACTGGTGAAGTGTTTACCCCGTTCCAGCATCTCGCCGCCGAGTTGCTGAAATACCTGCCGGCGAGCCAGCAAGATGGCTCCCACGACCTGTCCCATATCCATCGCGTTTGGGTCAACGTGCAGCGGATACAGCGGGTGGAAGGCGGTGATCTGCAAGTGCTGCTTGCAGCGACGGTGCTGCATGACTGTGTCGCGGTAGAAAAGAACTCGCCACTGCGTGACCAGGCGTCGTCGCTGTCGGCGGACAAGGCGGCGTCAATCCTGGCTGATCTGGGCTGGCCTTCGCAGCGCGTCGAGCAGGTGGCGCATGCCGTCAAAACCCACAGCTATTCGGCAGGTTTCGCGCCGCAGACGCTTGAGGCCAGGATCCTTCGGGACAGCGATCGGCTGGACGCTTTGGGTGCGGTAGGCATTGCCCGGTGTTTTTACACGGCTGGGCGAATGGGGTCTGGGTTGTACGATTTCGAGAATCCCGTTGCGCGGGCAGGGAGTACCGGGATACGGTGTATGCGATCGAGCACTTCCACGCCAAACTGCTGAAACTCGCCTCCGGTTTCACAACCGGCGAAGGCGCTCGACTGGCTGCCGAACGCCATGCGCGGCTTGAAGCATTTCTTGCAGATTTCATGGATGAGGTTGGCGAGGGCTAGGCGCTGGGGCTATCACCATTCAATGGCTCGTCCATCCCACGCCCAGAACCCTCCGCTGTCCGCAGGCCCCAACCGTCCGACCTGCTCGATGACACACTGCGCGGCGAAAGCAGGGTCAAACAGCTTGCCCGCTGGCACATTCCCTTGAAACGGCCGCGACAGCGCTGTGTCCGTGGTCCCGGGATGCAACGCCAGCACGGTGGAGGCCGGATTCAGGCGCCTCAGTTCGATGCTCGCCGTGTGCAGCAACTGGTTTAGCGCGGCCTTGCTGGCTCGATAGCTGTACCAGCCACCCAGGCGGTTATCGCCGATCGACCCCACCCTGGCTGACAGCGCGGCAAAGGTGGAGGGCGCCTTGCGCAGCAAGGGCAGCAGGTGCTTGAGCAGCAGGATCGGTGCGAAGGCATTGCTCGCGAAGCTTGCCTGCAGGGCGGCCAGGTCCAGCTGTGCCAGTGATTTCTCTGCCTTGGCGCCGTCCTGATGGAGGATGCCCAAGGTGCTGATGACCAGGTGCAGGTGCTCGCAGGTACGCCCGAGTTCTGCTGCCAGCGCCGCGAGTGCTCGCTCGTCACGCGCGTCGCAATCCATCAGCACCAGGCGCTCGCCGTATTGCCTGGCGAGTGCGGCGAGGTCGTCGCTGCCCTTGGCGTTGCGCGAGACCGCCCATAGCCTGGCCACCTCGTCACGCCCCAGCAAGGCCGTACACAGCGCCAGGCCGATGCCACGGCTTGCGCCGGCTACCAGGACATTGGCCTGGCCATTGAAGTTGGGTATCAGGCTCATGCGGCACCTCACGCGAGTGAATTGAGTAGCAGTCTGGCATTGAACTCGCCCTGTGACGCGCTACGCTTTTGGCAGGCGTCTTTCCTTTTGCCAAACCTCCGCCCGTCAATGGAGTGAGTGAGCAGATGATTCGCAAATCCCTTCTTGTGATTGCCATCGCTATCTTGCTGGCGGCCTGTGGCGACGATTCCTCCCACTACGCGGTCTCCGATGAACACTGTCAGCCCGATCGTTTGAAGACGCTCCCCAATAATGCCAACCGCGATACGCTGGTCGAGAAGTGCATGCCTCGGCAGTCGCCGTGAGTGCATGGTCGCGGTTCACGCCGGGCGAAGATGGGCTGGCGGCGTGGCTGGACGCTCCGATGGCAGTTGTTCGGCACTATTTTGTTGCTTCTCTTTGTTCGCCACACCGAAGGGCACATGCACCATCGGCAGATCCCCCGCCGCTGAAGTCAGGTGACTGCGCTGGTCGTCGAAGAACATGTGCGGCTTGAGGATCGACAGCACCCGGTCCTTCTCCATCCCGCCAAGGAAGAACGACTCATCCGGCGAAACGCCCCAGTTCTTCAGGGTCGTCACCACCCGTTCATGGGCCGGCGCATTGCGTGCCGTGACGATGGCGATGCGCAGGATGCGCTGGTACGCAGGGTCCTGTGCCAACTTGCGGTCTTCCAGTTTGCGAATCAACGATAGCTTGCGGTACAGGTCTGCCAGCGGCCCTGGCTGATGCGGTATAGCCTTGCGATCTTGCTCATGGGCCTGGAACTCATCCAGGTTCAGGCGCTGCTTGTACACGCTCTCCGCCTCGTCATCGGCAATCACGCCATCGAAGTCGAAGGCCACTCGCAGCTCGGTATCGATCTCGTCGTCGTAGATCTTCGTCGGCAGCACCAGGCCCGCCGGGTAGTCGGCGTCGATTGCACGCTGCACGTCGCCTTCATGGGCGCTGAGGAACAGCGAGGCATTGAACGCCGGGATGTATTCGTAGGGGGAACGGCCGGACATGAACGCGGCGCGGGTGATGTCCAGGTTGTAATGGTTGATCGAGCGGAACACCCGCAAACCGGTTTCCGGCGAGTTGCGCGAGAGCAGCACCACTTCCACCGGCAGTTGTTCGGGGAAGGCCTTGTTGATGCTCAGGAAGCGGCGGATGAACGGGAAGGCGACACCCTTGGGGAAGGGCACGTCGAGGTTTTCTTCCTGGTGCAGGCGATACGCTTCGACGCCCTCGCACTGGTAGATGTTGTCGGAGACGGTCAGGTCGAACAGGGCGCTGGAGGCGACGCCGACGACGAGTTTCTGTTCGATGGGGTAGGGCATGGGCTGTCCTGAGAAAGGCGGGGACCAGCCACCATCATAGGCCAACGCCATG
Source organism: Pseudomonas sp. NBRC 111130 (assembly GCF_001320485.1). NCBI lineage: Bacteria > Pseudomonadati > Pseudomonadota > Gammaproteobacteria > Pseudomonadales > Pseudomonadaceae > Pseudomonas > Pseudomonas sp. NBRC 111130. Next base: position 109,234 of record NZ_BCBG01000001.1, on the reverse strand, counting down.
CTAATCTGCGCCCGAGTTCAATCAAGGCCCGAATTCGCATGCCGATTGCCGACAATCTCATTGCATTTACCCTGGCAGCCACGCTGCTGACCCTGACCCCAGGCCTGGATACGGCGCTGATTCTCAGGACCGCTACGGTAGAGGGCCGCAAGGAGGGCGTGCGCGCCGCTTTAGGCATCAACGCTGGCTGCCTGCTGTGGGGCGCAGCCGTTGCTTTCGGCCTTGGCGCATTGATCGCGGTATCGGAGCTTGCCTACAACATTCTCAAGTACTGTGGGGCTGCCTACCTGGCCTGGCTTGGCCTCAACATGCTCTTGCGCCCACGACAATCGCTGGCACCTGCCGGGGAAGATGGCCAGCGTGCTGGCAGCTGGTTTCTCAAGGGCTTGATGGGCAACCTGCTCAATCCCAAGGTCGGCATCTTCTATGTGTCGTTCCTGCCCCAGTTCATTCCCCAGGGCCAGCCTCTGGTGGCCTGGACCTTTGGCCTGGTCAGCATTCACGTGGTACTAGGCCTGCTGTGGGCGATGCTGCTGATTGGCGCGACCCGGCCGTTGGCGGGCCTGCTGCGACGGGACAAGGTCATCCAGTGGATGGACCGTGCGACCGGCCTGGTATTCATGTTGTTCGCGGCTCGGCTGGCGCTGGGCAAGCGCTAGGTGCAGAGCGCAGTGAGCTACATCACCAGCACGTTGAACGAGCCATCCAGATCGCATTCCCGACGATCTCCACCCATGTCCTCAGGGAGAAAACCGGTCAGGTCATAAGGCAGTAGCACTGTATCCAGCGCGAGGGAGAAGGGCACGTCGATCAGGCCCACCAGGCCGCCGGGGCCGTTGCGCGTGGCAAAGTTCCAACCAAAGCGTGTGCCTGGATACACACAGCGTTCGCCATCGAGGTGAGTGAGCGTACTCCAGCAGCCACTCACCATCAGCGGCAGGGTGAGCACCAGGCACTTGGCAATCCTTTTCATAAGTGTTGTCACACGTTCCTTGTCGTTCATTCTTGTTGCCCCTCAACCAGCCGCAGCTCCCCATCCCGATACTGCACTTCGCGCCCCAGCCATTCGCTGCTTACCTGCGGCAGCACTGCCGAGGGTTTTCGCAGTTCGCGCAGCAAGGTCGAACCATGGGACAACCGCCCACCCATGCGCGCAATCACGGCCCGTGCGGCCTGATAGTGGGCGTGGCGGCCGGGGTCGAGGCTGTCCTCGAGGAGGATGTCCTGGCCCAGGATGCCTTGCACCTGGCCAGGGTAGATCATGAAACCGGTGGCCTGTTCGCTGCCCTGGCTGCCGTCTTGCCAGAAGCTGCCGTCGCGCGTGCGCACGTCAGGATGCGGGCCGAACCAATCGGCACGCTGAGCCTCAGGCATGGCGTGGTGCACGCGGAAGAAGATCCGCATCAGGTTGTCCCGGTACCACTCGCGCACTTGCAGGTAGTAACCCCGCAAGCCGGGCAGGCCGAGGCGATGGGCCAAGGTTACGACGGATGGCCAGGCGGGCAGCGGCTGCAGGGGCAGTTCGGTCGGCGCCGGCCGCGGTGTGCCGGGGTCGGTTTCCCACGGCAGACGGTGGGGGCTGTGCTGCAGATCGTTGTAGGCGGTCGCTGGCCGGCCCAGCCAGGCACCGCCGCTGCTGGCCAGGGCCGTGGCGATGCACAGGTTGCCCTGCACCACGAAGACATAGAAGCGGCTGAACCAGTCTGCCAGTTGCTGGCCGTCAGCGCCGGCGGCCTGCAGTTGCGCCAGTTCTGCGTCGAAGCGTTGCAGGCCCGGGGCCAGGGCTTGCAGGTGGCTGCGTGCAGCATGCTGCATGCGCCACAGGCGCGGCACAGCGCGCAGCAAGCGCAGCGGGCGCCACGGCAGGGCGGGGGTGGCGCCGCCGACTTCGCCCGCGTAGCTGGCAGCGGAGATGCCCCAGTCGGCCAGGCGGGCAAGGAACAAGTCGTTGTTGATGTAGGAGGCACCGCCAAACACGGCGGTGAAGGGTTCGTTGTCCTGCAGCACCCGGCTGTCCCAGCGCGCCATGATCGCCGGGATGCTGGCGGCAGCGCGGCGCTGGGCGTATTCGACGAAGCGGCTGGGTTGCGGCGGCAGGATCTCGGCGATGTTGGCCGAGGTCAGGTGGCGGCGCCAGCCATGCTCGCTGATCGGGCGATACTGCAGCAGCCACAGTTGCTGGCCGTCCCAGGCCCATTCGATATCGCCGGGCACGTAGTGGAAGACGTTCAGCACGCCTTGCAGGAAGTCCCAGAGGGCCTTGGCTGTCAGGCCATGCACGTTGGCGAAGTGGCCGCTTTGCCAGGCAGCGCCCAAGCGCGACAGCGTTGCGCGCCGGGGGCTGGCCTGGCCGTCGGCCAGCGCTTCCAGATGGCCTTCGAGCCACTCCAGCTCCACCGACAGGTGACGCACGAAGGCGATGCCGGACACCCTCGGTTGGATGAAGCGCTGCACCACCACTTCCTCGACGCCGGCGTCACGCAGTGCGCTGACACGGTCGGCGACGGCGTCGCCGGGCACGCGCAGGTAAGTGGTGCTCAGGCCGGCATTGGCGGCATCGGCCTGGTCCTCGGCATAACTGGAGGAACGCACGGCCCACAGGGCATCCGGGGGCGAGGCAAGCAGCCTGGCAAGGCGCGGGTCGTTGCCGTCGTCCAGGCTCAGGGCTTCGGGCACAGCCTGGCCGGCCAGTGCTGCCAGTTGCAGGCGGCCGCCTTTGGTGTGGGCGACGAAGCCTTGGCTGCCAGACTCCAGCCAGGCGGCAAATTCGGCCGGCGCATCGATCCAGGGGTAGTGGCCCCAGCCCGGTTGCAGGCTGATGCGCAGGTCGGCGCGGGCGAGGATCGCTGACCAGGCGGCGGCCTGGGCGATCCCCAGCACGCGGTCGTGGTCGCCCCATACCAGCTCGATGGGGTCGGTGACCCACTCCAGCAGCGGCAGCGCGGTGTCGGCGCGCAGTTGCGCCCAGGAGGGCACGAAGGCGCGGCAGCGGGCATAGCCGGCACCCATGCGCTGGTACTGCGCGGGTGTCCAGCGCTGGCTGGAAAACTTGGCGGCGAACCAGTGCGGCTTGTGGCTGAGCAGCCAGTGTATGGCCTTGCGCAGCGGCAGCGGCGACATCAGCGCCGGCAGGCGGCGTTGCCAGAGGAAGGCGCCGACCGGGGCCAGCAGCACGCTGCGGCTGAAATGGCCGGGGCTGCGCTGCAGGGCATGCAGCACGATCAGCGCGCTGACGCCAACGGCCATGATGGCGTGCCCGCGTTCGCTCAGGCTCAGCAGGGCTTGCGCGTACTCGTCCAGGTCCGTGCAGGGCGGCGCGGGGTTGTCGCCGAAGCCGGGCAGCTCCAGGGCCTGCACCCGGTAGTGCCGGAAGTGCGGCAGGGCATCGTCCCACCAGTCGGCGGCGCTGCCGTTGCCGGCCAGCAGGTACAGCAGAGGCTTGCTCATCGATGCTCCTCAGGCCAGGTCGCGCAAGGCGCTGTCCAGGGTCGGGTACTGGAAGCGGTAGCCGGCCTGCTCCAGGCGGCTCGGCAGCACGCGCTGGCCGTCGAAGAACAGCTCGGCCATTTCCCCGGCAAGCGCCCGAACCGGTGCGGCGGGAACATGCAGCCACACCGGGCGCTTGAGCAGTCGGCCGACAGTTTGGGCGAAGGTGGCCTGGCTGACCGGCTCGGGGGCGACCAGGTTGTAGGTGCCCTGCATTTCGCTGTCGACCATGGCGCGCGCCATCACCGCCAGCACGTCGTCACGGTGCACCCAGCTCATGGTTTGCCGGCCATCACCCATGCGCCCACCCAGGCCCAGGCGGAACGGCATCAGCAGGGGCGCCAGCGCTCCACCAGGGCCGAACACCACGCCCAGGCGCAGCACCACCTGGCGAACGCCGAGGGCGCTGGCCGGGCTGGCGGAAGCCTCCCAGCGATCGCACAGTTCGGCCATGAAGCCGTCGCCTTTGCTGGCGCTTTCGTCCAGTGGCTGGCTAGCATCGCGTACACCGTAGTAACCGATGGCCGAGGCCTGGATCCACAGCGCCGGCTTGTGCCGGGCCTGGCGTGCCCAGTGCAGCAAGGCCTCGGTGGTGCCGACCCGGCTGGCCAGCAGCTGCGCCTGGCGACGCGGTGTCCAGCGTGGCCCGGCGACGGGCGCGCCCGCCAGGTTGATGACCACGTCGAAGCGCTCGTCATGGCCGAGTTTGTCGAGGCTGCGCAGGCAGCGGGCGCGGCCGTCGAACAGGTAGGCGGCGCGCAGCGGGTCGCGGGCCAGCACGCTGACGCTGTGACCGGCATCGAGCAACTGGTTGACCAGGGTTTCGCCGATGAAGCCGGTGCCGCCAGTGACCAGCACCTGCTTGTAGGCGCTGCCGGCGAACGGGTTGGTTGGCGGCCCCTGGCGGTGCAGGCGCAGCGTCGCCAGCGCATCGCGGATCCCCGACGCCGTCACACCGAGGGCGAACAGGGTCAGCAGCCAGCCGCGCCAGCCGAGGTCGATGGCCACCAAGCCATCGGGCAGGCTCGACCACTGCAGCAGCTGCAGGCCGTACAGCGCGAAGAAGGCGCCAGCGTTGATCGCCAGCACGGTATGCATGATGCGCTCGATGGCCGGCAGCTTGCGGCTGCGGTCCTCGACCACGAAATCCCACAGGGTCAGGCCGATCTCCAGGGTGAAGACCACCGCCACGATAATCGCCCAGACGCCCTGGAACGCTACATGGGCGATACCCAGGAACAGGATGCCGTAGCAGCACGAGCGCACTGCGTGGATCGCCAGCTCCAGCCGCGCACTGTAGCGCTGGGGCAGGGCAACGGTCAGTTCATGGTGGTAGACAGTGTCCAGCGCGCCCAGCAAACCTTGGATCAGCAGCAGGTTGAGGGCCCAGGAGAGGATCGGCAGTTCAGCCACGTTCAAGTCCTTTCAAAGTGGTGGTGGGGCGGTCGCAGCGATACAGCCACAGCAACGGTGGCAGCAGGGCGAGCAGGGCCAGGCCATCGATGACCAGGTGCGACCACATGCCGGCCTGCAACGACACCACTATGTCCTGCGGTGCCCACAGCACGATGCCGAATGCCAGCCAGGCCCAGGCACTGTGGCTGCGCAGGCGGTCGCCCAGCTGGATCAGGCCGAGCATGTACAGCGAGTAGCTTTGCAAGGTGGCGCCGAACAGTGCGAGCCACCACACCTGCTGCTCGCGGGCAGGCGCAGGCGCTGCCTGGCCCCAGAACGCCTGCTCGATGCTCAGTTGGTATGTGCCCAGTAACGCGCTATGGCCGGCCCAGGTAAGGCCCAGGCCAATCAGTAAGTGCATCAGCGCTGCGGCTTGCAGCCAGCGTACCCATGCACGGCGCACATCGCATCGTGCGGTAAAAGAGCGGAGCATTCCTTGTCCTGTCGGCTTCCGTGACGGCGGCCAGTGTACTTGATTTGCGCAAGTGGTCGTAGGCGCTGGCTTTTTGCGCCACTGGTCGAGGCGCTGGCACTCCAGCCCTTCGCATTTCTTCTGAGTTAAAGGTGCAGATCCGCTGCACCGCAGACCGGAGACCCACCATGACGACAGATACCCCGAAAAAGCAGGATGTGGGTGAAGCGTGGTCGCAGAGGCGACCGGAAGACTGGAACCCGCCGCCAGGCAATCCAGGCTCCGATCAGGACGCACAGCAGCAGCGGGAGAATGGCACTGCGCGCACGAACGAGGATGTCGAAGTTCCGCTGCCGGCGGACGACGAGGCCCCGGTCGAGGAAGACATGCAGGATGTGGATGCCAACAACTCGGTGTCCAGCGAACACCCGGAACCTCGTTGAGCGCTTGCGGTGGCGGTCGGTATCCTGTGAGCGGGCGAGCCCGCGAAAGAGGCGACTCGGTGGATGGCACCGGCTCTGCCGGTGTTCGCGGGCGCGCCCGCTCCCACAGGGAGGGCGTCAGATGCCGAAGGGGGGCACGCCAGCCCCCTCATCGACCCGGTCTATCAAGCCATCCACCCTATCAATTTGACTGCGACATTCTGCCTCAGTAACGTGCGCGCCTCTTCGTTGCAGCGCCAGAGACCACCCGTTTTGCCTTCTCCCTGAAGCACCTCGCACCACTTTGCCACCCGTAAATTCCTGACTGCCGGCATGCCTCTGGGCATGCCTGTCGTCCCTGCGTTCGAGTTTCCGAAATGTCTGTCAATGCCCCCTCCCGAATCACCGAACTCGTCATCGAGGCCGGTACCAAGAAAGCCCATTTGCCTACCCGCGCACTGCTCATCCTCGGTTTTCTTGCCGGTGGCTTCATCTCGATGGGCTTTATCCTGGCTATTCATGTCAGCGCGATGATCCCCGGGCAATGGGCTTCGCTGGGTAACCTGCTGGGTGCTGCTGTGTTCCCGATTGGCCTGATCCTGGTGATCCTGGCGGGCGGCGAACTGCTTACCGGCAACATGATGAGCCTGCCGCTGGCCATGTTCGCCGGGCGCATTCGCCTGGCGGCGGTGGCACGCAACTGGTTGCTGGTGACCCTGGCCAACTTGCTCGGCGCGCTGTTCGTGGCGTACTTCTTCGGCCACCTGCTTGGCCTGACCGAGGGCGCCTACCTGACCAAGACCGTGGCCGCCGCCACCAGCAAGGCCAGCGCCGACTTCGTTCATGCCTTCGTCTCGGGTATCGGCTGCAACTGGCTGGTGTGCCTGGCGGTGTGGCTGGCTTTTGCCAGCCGTGAGATGAGCGGCAAGATCCTCGGCATCTGGTTCCCGATCATGGCCTTCGTCGCCATCGGCTTCCAGCACGTTGTGGCCAACATGTTCCTGATCCCGGCGGCGATTTTTGCCGGTTACCTGAGCTGGGGCGCGCTGGCCGAGAACCTGCTCGCGGTGTTCCTCGGCAATGCGGTGGGCGGGGCCATCTTCGTCGGCCTGGCGTACTACGTGTCGTTTGCTGCGACGGCCCAGGAGCAGGCCACGGTGCCGTAAGTGCCTTTACCTCGCCGGCCAGGCTGGGTAGCATTGGCGCCTCCTTCCTTTCCGGCTGTTCTGCCGTGCACCGCCCAGGCGTTGATTCGCGAAGCGGGCATACATGATGCCGACATGAGTGCGGTATCGGCTTCGTGCAGATCGGGCGTTCGCCGCTGGACGGCGAAGGCCGGCCGTTTCACATGGCCTTGCCTGACCCGGCGTAAGCCATAACCCTTGAGCCTGCAGGTCAGCGCCGCATCGTCAGCGCCTGCGGATTGGCGACGTTCTGCGCCGCGCCTTGGGCAAACGCCACCACGTTGTCGAAGGCATCGCCGAAATACAGCTCGTAGCCGTTCTTCTCCACATAGCCCAGGTGCGGCGTGCTCAGCACCCGCGGGTGGGTGAGCAGGGTGTGGTTCGGCTCGAGTATCGGCTCCTGTTCGAACACATCCACCGCAGCGAAGCCCGGCCTGCCGGCGTCGAGCGCCTGCAGCAGGGCCCCGGGTTCAATCAGCTCGGCGCGGCTGATATTCAGCAGCAAGGCATCCGCTTTCATCCGCGACAGGTCGCTGAAGGTCACCCGATGGCGCGTTGTCTCTGACAGCCGCAGGTTCAGGCTGACAATGTCCGCCTCGGCAAAAAAAGCCTCGCGCGATGTCGCCGCCCGGTGCCCATCGGCCTCGGCCGCCGCCCGGCTGCTTTCGCTGCCCCACACCAGCACGGGCATGTCGAAAGCCTGGGCGTAGCGGGCGAGCCGCTGGCCGATCTTGCCGTAGCCCCAGATGCCCAGCAGCTGCCCGGCCACCGCCTGGCCCAGGTTGACCTGCCAGTGGCCTTGCTTGAACGCTTCGATCGCGGGCACCAGCTGGCGCCGGGCGTTGAGCAGCAGCGCCCAGGCAAGCTCCGCCGGCGCCACCGGCGAGCCGCGGCCTTCGCTGACGACGATGCCGCGGGCGGTGCAGGCTTCCAGGTCCAGATGGCCGGCGACCTTGCCGGTCTGGCTGATCAGCTTGAGGTTGGGCAGCCGGTCGAGCAGGGCTGCATCGATGCGCGTGCGTTCGCGGGTGAGGACCAGGGCGTCGGCATCGGCGAAGCGGGCCGCCAGCTCATCCAGGGAGGCGGGTGGCTTGTCGTGAAACACGCGAACCTCATGCCCAGCGAGGCGTTTGAAGCATTCGAGCGAGCGAATGACGTCCTGGTAGTCATCGGGAATGGCAATGCGCATGGTGATCGGCCCCGGCGGTCAGTGTGGGAAGGGGTTGGCCCGACGTGGCACCACCCTGGCCATACACTTGAGCACAACTCCCAGCACCACCGCCACCCCGGCACTGACAAAGATCGCCTCATGCCCGGCGCTCTGCTGCTGCAAGGCCACGAATGCCGGTGCCAGCGCCGCCGCCGCGACCTGCAGGATACTCACCCAGGGCGTCAAGGTGCCGCGCGGATCGTTGGTGGCGATGGCGCCCATGTAGTAGGTCAGCGCCAGCACCCAGCCAAAGTTCATCAGGAACAACGCCACGCACAGCTGCTCGGCATCCTGTGCCTGGCGTGCCAGCAACACGATCGACAACAACACCAGCAGCGAGCCGAAGGCGATCATCGGCCCACGCCCCACCCGTGCGCCCAGCACACTGGGCAGGGCCCCGCCGGGCAAGCCGCCGAGAATGCCCAGACCGAACGACCAGCCCACCTCCACCGGGCTGATCCCACGCTCGCGGGCCAGTGGGTCGACAAAGCCCCAGATGCAATAGATCGCCAGCTGCAGGCACAGCATCCCCAGCAGCGCATAACGCCCGAGCGTGGCACAACCGACACCGCTCTGGGCCACGGGTAACGGCGCATCGCGGTGCAGGCGGGCCGGAATGGCCAGCGCGACCAGGGCGATCAACACGAACCAGCCACCGATGCTTGCTACTGCCCCACGGTTGCCGAGCACCTCGGCGAGCTGCGGCATGCAGGTGGCATACAGCGCGAACACGGCGGTCTGGATCAGCAGCGATAAACCATACGAGCGGTCCTGCCCCGGCAAGCGCCCCAGCCCGCTGATGGCGCCGGCATACAGCAACCCGGTAGCCACGCCGCAGGCCAGGCGGCACAGCACCAGCGTTGCCAGTGAGTCCAGCATGGCACTGAGCACATTGAGCAGCAGGGCCGCGAGCGCGCCTGCCAGGTACAGGCCACGGCCACCGAAGCGCCGGCCCAGCAGGGGCAACAGCAGGCTGCCGAGCAACGTCCCGGTCATTTCGCTGGACAGGATCCAGCCTTGCTGGCTCAGGTCCAGGTTCATCCGTTCGGCCACCAGGCCGATGAAGATCGGTTGCACGCCGATGATGATCAGCGCCGTGGCGGCGATGTAGATCAGGGCGGCACGCAAAAGCAGGTTGTTCTTGTTGTTGTGCATTGGAGTTTTCCGAGGGGCGCTTCAGGTTCAGGCGTGGCGCAGGGTGCCCGCGTCGTGGGTGATGCGCCCGTTCATCACGGTCAGCGCCACATCGGTCTTGCCGATCTGGTAGCGATCGAGTTCGAACAGGTCCTGCTCGAGGATGATGATGTCGGCGCGCTTGCCGGCAGTGATCGAGCCGATTTCCTTTTCCAGCCCCAGCTGGTAGGCGCCGTTGAGGGTGTAGGCGGCAATCAGTTGCGGGATGCTCAGGCGTTCGTCGGCATCGGGCATCACTGGCGCATTCGGCTCGCCACTGAGCTGACGGGTGTGGCCCGATTCGATGTGTTCCACCGGTTTGTGCTGGCAACGGCACTGGCACACCAGGCCGTCCATGCCAATCGACACGGTCACGCCCTGGTCGATGAAGGTGCGGAACTTGTACATCGAAGCCCAGCGCTTGAACCCATACGACTGCTGGATGGCCTCGGCGTAGGCGTCGACCACGCCCCATTGCAGTTGGGTGTTGGCCATGACGCCGATGCGGCGGAAGCGGGGGATGTCGTCGGGGTGGGTGAGGAAGGCATGGGTGATCACATGGCGGCGGTCGCGCGGCGGGTTGCTGGCGAAGGTCCGCTCGAACACATCCAGCGCCATGCGCACGGCGGCATCACCCACGGCATGAACCATCACGTCGATACCGGCGGCATCGGCCTGGCGCACGTGGTTTTCGAACACCGCTTCCGGCATGGTCGTCGAGCCGCAGTGCGGCTTGTCGCAGTAGGGTTCGAGCAGGAACGCGGTGTGGTTGAGTTCGGTGCCGTCAAGCATCAACTTCAAGGTCTGCGCCTTGACCAGCGGTGAGTGATAGCGGCTGCGCATGCCTTGCAGGATGGTCACCGGGTCATCCTCGGTGCCCATGTTGATATAGCTGCCGACCACGCGCAGTTTCAGGCGGTCTTCACGTTCCAGTTGCTGCAGGGTTTCGTACAGCAGGGTCTGGTCACCGGCCGGGTCGAGGAAACCGGCGTCGAACACGGTGGTGATGCCGGCAGCGACCAGCTTTTCTTGCCAGAACGGAATCGAGCGCAGGTACAGGTCAATGCCGGTTGGCAGGTAACCGGCTTCGCTCAGGCGTTGCATCAGCAGCGAGTAGGCCGCGCAGTCGATGATCACGCCGGTGGGCTCGCCGCTGAGCGGGTCCTTCTCGAACCAGCTGGCGCCTTCTTCCACGGCCGGCGTGTCGCGGTCGATGCCGGCCGCCTTGAGCGCGTAGGTGTTGACCCACATGGTGTGGTAGTCGGTGGACAACAGGCACACCGGCTTGTCCGGGCAGATGGCGTCGAGCACTTCACGGCGCAGCAGCTCGGCCGGCATCAGCGGCTGGATCCAGCCCATGCCGGTGATGGCTTTCTCGCCTGGGTTGGCCGCCACGTAGCGCTCGAGCAGGGCCAGCACTTCGTGCGGGTCTTCATGGTTGACCAGTGCCTGGAAGGCGAACGCGGTGCTGGAGAAGTGCCAGTGTGATTCGACGAACCCCGGCAACACCAGCTTGCCGGCGGCGTCCAGCAAGCGCGTGGCAGGGCCGGCATGGGCCATGACGCTGGCGTGGTCGCCAACGCAGAGGATGCGCTCGCCCTGCACGGCCACTGCGCTGGCCCAAGGCTGGTGCGGGTCGACGGTGTAGATGCGGGCGTTGTGAATGATGAGGTCGGCGGTGCGGGTCATGGCGGCTCCCTGGGGCAAAATGCCGCGCTAGTTTTGTGTCGATAAAAAGTTTTAGTCAATAAAATATTTTACGGGTTGGCTTTGCGGTATGCTGGCCGTCGGTTTTGAGAAGGGGGGGGTGAAGTGAGCGGATTACGCGAGCGACAGAAGGCGCTGCGCCGGGAAACGATCAGCCGCACGGCGCTGGGCCTGTTCGAGCGCCAAGGCTTCCAGACCACCACCATGGAACAGATCGCCCGCCTGGCGGCTGTGTCGGTACCGACGGTGTTCGCTTATTTCGGCAGCAAGCAGGAGATCCTCCTGGAGAAACTGCGCGAGGCCGACCACCGCGCGGTGGCGGAGGCACGCAAGCGCCTGGCGGAATTCGACCAGGCGCTGGATGCACTGTGTTTCTACGAGGCCAACCTGACCGATTACGCCTTCGAGGTGCTGCCGGCACCCTTGTGGCGTGAGATCCTGCCGCCGTTGCTGCCGCTGTTGGGGAGCAAGCAGCGTGATGTGCCCGAGGCTTACAAGCGGGTCAATGACGCGCTGGTCGAGGAACTCAAGCACCTGCTGCAGGACCTGTGCGACAGCGGCAAGTTGCGCGCCGACCTTGACGTGGGCTATGCGGCGTTCGTGATCAATGACTACGGGCATCTGCAGCTGCTGCGGTTGTGCAGTGACGAGCCGCTGGACCTGGTGGCGCATCGCGTGGACGTGCGCCGCTTCATGGGCTTTTTGCTGGCCGGGATGCAGGCGGGCCGGCCCTGAGCGGTAGCGGCCTCATCCGCCTTCGCTCAGTGCCCCGATCACCTGCTCGACACTGGCCTTGAGCCCGGCCAGCGCATTTTCGGGGTCACTGTCCACCACCAGCAACCTTGCCCCGGCCGCCTCGATCACCTTGGCCACCGCTGCATCCGGCTGCCGATGGTGCAGCACCAGCGCCACATCCTGCTCCGTGAGGTTCTCGCCCAGCGCTCTCAGCGCCGCCTCATCCCATTTCCCATCCGCAGGCAGTGGCTGTTCCACCACATCCAGGTTCAAGCCGCTGGCCAGATAGCCCAGGCGCTCCGACAGGCTGACCACGCTCAGGTTGTCGACCTTGGCCAGCTGCACCTGGCTGCTGGCAGTCAGCTCCAGCAACTGGCGCTTGAGCCTCGCCAGGTTGCCCTGGATCCTCTGCTTGTCGGCGGGCACCAGGCGCTCCAGGTCGTTGGCCAGAATATCGGCCATGCGCCCCAGGTTGGTCGGGTTCAGCCAGGGATAGGCGGCATGGGCGTCATCGCCGCTCACGGCGATGCCCGGCAGCGCGCCATCGAGCGGCCGCGCCGCATCGATCTCGACGATACGGATGTTGCTGCGTCGCGCCAGCGGGTAGAGCGGGTCGTCACGCCAGATCGAACGCACACCGATCACTGCGTCGGCCTGCTGGGCGGCCTTGGCCAGGCTGGCACTGCCACGGCTGCTGAAGTACGACGGCTGGCGGCTGGCCGGCAGGTTGGCGGGCGCGGCGCGCGTGAGCTGCACGCGGGTGCCGTCGAGCAGGGCGCTGGCCAGGCTGTGGGTCACGGGTAGGGAGGTCAGCACTTGGCTGGCCGAGGCGAGCGCAGGCAGGCTGGCCAGGGCGATGGCCAGGGCCAGGTGTTTGAGTTTCATGCCGGGTTTCCTTGCAGACGAGGGACGAGGGCGCGGGCCAGCGCGGCGAGGGCGAAGCAGATACCTGCCACCAGAATGATTGCGGCGCCCGAAGGCACTGGCAGGTCAAGCATGATGGGCAGCAGGATGCCGAGCAGCGTGCTCAGGCTGGCAATCAGCACCGCCACGAAGAAAAAACCCTTCAGCGACTGGCTGACCAGGCGCGCCGCCGCTGCCGGGATCACCAGCAGGGCGCCGACCAGAATCGCCCCGATCACCTTCACCGAAGCCACTGTGACCAAAGTCACCAGCACCACGAACAGGTAGTCCAGCACCTTCACCGCCACCCCACGCACCGCCGCCAGTTGCGGGTTGAAGCTGGCCAGCATGATGCGGTTGTACAGCGGCAGGGCCAGTGCCAGCACCAGCATCGCGACGATGCCCAGCACCAGCAGGTCCTGGGAGCTGACGGTCAGTACCGAGCCGAACAGCACATTCTCGAGGATATGCACGTTGATCTTGCCGGCGAGCATCAGCAGCAGGCTGGCGCCAAGGGCCAGCGACACGGAAAGGAACACGCCGATCAGCGTGTCCGGTGCCAGCCCGGTGCGGTTGCGCAGGAAGTTGAGCAAAATGCCGAACAGCAGGCAATAGCCGAACAGGCTGCCATAGGGGCCGGTATAGGGCTCGCCGAGCAGGATGCCGATGGCGACCCCGGTAAGCGCGGCATGGCCGACCGCTTCCGAGAAGAAGGCAAAGCGCTTGACCACCACCAGGGTGCCGAGGCCGCCCAGCACCGGGCCGATCATCAGGCCGGCCAACAAGGCATTGATCACGAAACCGTAGGCCAGCGCCTGCGGCAGGTAGCCAGCGTCGGCCCAGGCCTGGACCAGCTGGCGGAAGGCTTCGAAGCTCATCAGGCAAGGCTCTCGCTGCGAGGGTGGACAGAGAACAGGCCAAGCAGGCGCTCCGGCGTCAGCGCCTGGGCCGGCGGGGCGTCGAACAGCACCTGGCGGTTCAGGCCGGTGACCCGGTCGGCCAGGCGCAGCACGGCCTCCAGATCATGCTCGATCCACAACACGGTGGTGCCGGCCTGGCGCCAGCCTTGCAGCAGTTGTTCGAACACCTGGATGCCGGCTTCGTCGAGCGCCGACATCGGCTCGTCGAGCACCAGCAACTGCGGTTCCGGTATCAACCCCTGGGCGAGCAGCACGCGCTGCCGCTCGCCACCGGACAACGCGCCCATGCGCCGCTTGCGCTTGGCGAGCATGCCGACCCGCGCCAGCGCCGCATCGATCGCAGGCTGCACGCGCCGCGACAAGCCAAGGAACGCCGGGCGCCGTTGGCACAGGGCAGCCATGAAGTCGTCCACGGTCATCGGCAGCCCGCGGTCGAACTCCAGCGCCTGCGGCACATAGCCGATCACTTGCTGCGCGCCTGGCCAGTGCAGGGTCAGCTGGCCCTGGTGCGGCATCTGCCCAAGCAAGGTCTTGATCAGCGAACTCTTGCCGCCGCCGTTGGGCCCGACGATAGCGTGTACGCTGCCGGCGGCCACGCTGAGCTGCACCTGGTCGAGAATGCGCGTGCGGCCCAGGGTCAGGTCGATGCCGGCAAACTCGATGCGCGGCCCGGCGGGTGCGGTGAGGTGCGCGGCAGCGGTCATGCGCGGTTCTCCTGGATGGCGCGGACCACGGTGTCGAGGTTGCGCTTCATTTCCACTTCGTACTTGTCCTGGGTGTATTCACCGTAGGAAATGTGCGTCAGCGGGTACAGGCGCACGCCGGCTTCACGCTGGATGGTCTCGACATAGGCCGAAGGGAAGTCCATCTCCGAGAAAATCACCTTCACATCCAGCGCCTTGAGCTGGTCGATGGTCTTTTTCAGCTGCGCCGGGCTTGGTTCGATGCCGTGGGCGGGCTCGACCACGGCGGTCACTTCCAGGCCGAAGTCACGCACCAGGTAGTCGTAGGCGGCATGGATGGTGGCCACACGGAAGGTGGCGCTGGGGGCTTCGCTGACCTTGGCCAGGGCTTCGGCACGCAAGGCGCGCAGGCGCTTGGCATAGGCACGGGCGTTCTGCGTGTAGAGCCTGGCGTTGTCCGGGTCGAGCTTGCCGAGCGCCCGGGCGATGTTGTTGACCTGGGCGATGGTGGTGCTGATCGACAGGAAGGTATGCGGGTTGACCACCTTGCCGGCGCCCCGCGCGGCGATCCCGGTGGCGGCCAGCAGCGGTACGTTCTGGTTGGCTTCGATGGTCTGGATGCCGGGCTTTTCGCTGGCGGCGATCATGCGGTCGGCGAAGTCGTCATGGCCCACGCCATTTAGCACCACCACGTCCAGCGTGCCGATGCGCTTGATGTCTTCGGCGCGGGGTTCATAGGCATGCGGGTTGAAACCAGCCGGAATCAGCGGCACCACTTCGGCCTTGTCGCCGACGATGTTGCTGACGTAGCTGTAGTAGGGGTGCAGGGTGATGCCGATGCGCAGGGGCTTGCCGGTATCGGCCAGGGCCAGCGCCGGCAGGGCGCAGGCCAGGAGCAGGGCGAGGGCTTTGCGGAACATGGGGAATCCTTGGGTTCAATGACGGTGTTCGCGGGTGACCCCGGCGTCGTAGTGGCTGACCACCTGCTGCCAGCCGGCGGCGATCAGTGCGGCCTGGCCGAGGTCGTCGGGGAGCAGGGCGGTGCTGTCGCGGCGCAGCCACACGTCAACCTCGGTGCTGTCAGCGTCGGGCAGGATCAGCAGGAAACTGCCGGCCACCTGCGGCGCCTGGCTGCGGCCCAGGTAGGCGCCAGTCGCCAGCCACTGCCACTGGTGGTTGCCACGGCGCAGGCTGCCGGCATCGGCCACGAACGGTGGCAGGCCTTGCTCGGCCAGGGCCGCCACGCTGGGCGTGGCGGCGCTTTCCTGTCGAAGCAGCTGTATTTCGTCGAACGCCACGCGCAGGTCGGTGTAGATGCCTTGTTCGGCAGCACTCAGGTCGCGGCGGGCGTCGATCTGGTGGCTGGCGATGGCCTGCTTGTCCTCGCGCTCGCCGCGCAGCAGCACGACGCTGGCGGCGAGGGCAACGATCAACAGGCTGGCCAGCAGCACATGGAGGGTTTCGTGCCCGGCGCCGGCCGGGCGCACCACTTGGGCCTGGCTCATGGTTGGGCGGCTCATGGTTGCGCGATGTCGGCGTGGTCGACTTCCACGACGTGGCCAGGCCCTGCGTCGAACAGCACGTAGAACTCGCCGTCGGGGCGTTTGAAGGTCAGGCTCGAATCGTCACCGAGCTTGCCACCGACCAGCACCTGCTCGTCGTAGCCAATCACGTCAAGGGTCACCCCAGGCGCGCCGCTGCCATCGGAAAACCCGCCGGTGCATTTCACCTGGCCACCGGCCACTTCCTCGCATTCGCACATCGGGTTGTGGGCCAGGGCCGGGCTTGCAGCCAGTACCAGCCAGGGCAGCGCGAGCCTGCGCATCAGGTGTTTCATGGTTTGCCTCCTTGTTTTTCGAGCCAGGCCACGGTGGCTGGCGAAGCCTTGGCCAGGGGGACCGAGGCCTGGTGCAGGCTGCCGTCCCAGCCTTCGAGGGTGATCCAGACCTGTGCGTCGGCGCTGGTGCGCGGCGGTATGGGCAGGTTGGTGACCATGCGGTATGGCGCGCCGAAGAAAATGGTGCCGGCGGCGCGCAGGCTGCGCGGCTTGCCGATGCGCAGGTAGACCGCCTTGACGTCATTCACACAGGCCTTGCACAGCGCCGCGTTGAACAGCTTGAAGTGGCCTGCGGGGCCATCGGCGCGCGGGGCTTCGTTGCGCAGCTCGGCGAGGTCCAGGCTGTACGGGCCGACCTGTATGCCGTGGATCGGGTTGGCACCGAGCCCGGCGTCACCACGGAACAACCTGACGTCGGCGAAGTACTTGGGCATGAAACCCAGGGGAATGAGGATCAGCAGGATGTTCAGGTGAAAGCGCCACTTCAGCCACCATTGCTTGAGTGGCCGGCCAGGCAGGGTCAGGGCACGGCTCATGGGCGCACCTCCAGGGTGGTTTCGCGGCGTGTGCTGTGCGCCGTGCGCTCGCTGCGCTTGAGCGCGGCGGCGGTGGCCTGGGCGGTGCGTTTGGTCCAGATCAGCAGCCCGCTGAACACCATCAGGGTCAGGATCAGGCCGAAGAAGAACCAGATCAGCTTGATCGGCAGGCCACCGAAGTCGCCCGTGTGCAGCGGGCGCATGGACTCGGTGACGAACTCCAGGGCCGAGCGGTCGCTGAGCAGGAACTGGCTGTCGACCTGGCGTGTATACGGGTTGACCGAGGCACTCTGGAACATCAGCGGGTACCAGCCACGCCCGCCCATTTCGATGTGGCTGTAGGCGGTAGCCGGCAGCGAGACGGAGGTGATCTCCAGGCTGGGGATGGCCAGGCCGGCAATGCGTGCGGCCTCGTCCAGGTCGATGCGTGGCGCCGGGCTGCCGTCGACGGTCTGTGGCACCTGCTCGCGGGCGATCACCGGCACGATGGGCTCGCTGGAAATAGTGATCTGGTTGTCGAACAGGATCGCCCGGATCAGGAACCAGATGCTGGTGATGGAAATGACAGCGATGAACCAGATCGACCAGACCCCGGCCAGGCGGTGCAGGTCGCCCCAGAAGATGCGCGAGCCATGGCCGGTGCGTACCGGCTTGAAGAACCCTTTCCAGAATTTCTTGTACACCACCAGGCCCGTTACCAGCGATGCGAGCATTGGCAGGCCGAGCAGCGACACCAGGTACCAGCCCCAGCTGAAGCCATTGGTGAACGGCACCAGCCACCAGCCGTGCAGGGCCCGGGTGAAGGCTTCGAAGTTGAAGTCCGGCATCTTGCCCTGAATGGCCCCGGTATAGGGGTTGACGTAGAGCATCGGGCTGGAGCCATCGGCGTAAGTGACCTGCGCAGTCAGCGCGAAGTGCGCGCCATCGGGCTGGCTGAGCGAGTTGACGGCCATGTCTGGTTCGGCTTTGTGCAGGGCATCGAGCACTTGCTGGAAACTCAGGCGTTCGGCGTTGTCATCAGGCTTGCTGGCACGCACGTCGGGGTTGGCCAGCCAGACGATTTCCTGGCTGACCACGGCCAGCATGCCGGTAAAGCAGACGATCAGCACGAAGAACCAGATCGGCAGGGCGAGCCAGCTGTGGACCAGGAACCACAACCTGGACTTGGATTTTTTCGGTGATTTGGCCATCGGTCAGTCTTCTGAAAAAAGGGGCGAGCACAGGCCCAACCAAAAAAGGGCTGTTGTTCAAAAGACGAATGAGAATGAAAATCCTGAAGAATTAAATGCAAGCAAATGTTTCGGAGGGCGCGCGCCGACAGGGTGCTGGTGGCGCCCTGTCGGGGTGGTAGCTACGCCAATCAGGCGCTGGTCAGGACAACGGCAGGTTGTGCCTTGCCCTGCTGGCGCGCCAGATCGTGGTACAGCGCCTGGCCGATCTCGGCGGCACGGGAGGGCAGCACCGACAGCAAGGTGTCGCTGAGGCCATGGCTGTTCTCGCAGAAGCCTTGCAGGTAGACCGAGGCCTGCAGGTCGGGGCTGGCCAATACCCGGTAGTTGCGATCGACGCTGAAGTCTTCCAGGTAGTCGGCCAGCGGGGCGAGCAGGTCGCGGTGTGAGCGGCGTTCGTAGCCGGTGGCGAGTATTACCGCGTCGTAGCGGTGGGTCTGCTGCTGGGCGGTGGCCAGGTCGCGCAGGGTCAGTTCAATGCCGTCGCGGGTCGCCACCACGGCTTCCACCTGGCGGCGGCACAGCACGTTGTGGCGGAACTGGTGGGCGACTTTCTGCCGGTAGAGGATGCCGTAGATGCGCTCGATCAGGTCGAGGTCGACCACCGAGTAGTTGGTGTTGTGGTATTCGCCGAGCAGCTTGGCGCGTTGATCGGCCGGCTCGTTGTAGACCAGGTCGGTGTAGTCGGGGGCGAAGATCTCGTTGACGAACGGGCTGTCGTCGGCCGGCTTGAGGGCGGAGCCGCGCAGCACCATGTCGACCTTGACCGACGGGTAGCTGTCATTGAGGTCGATGAAGGCCTCGGCGGCGCTCTGGCCTGAGCCGATCACGGCAATGCGCATCGGCTTGCCGGCCGTGCAGGGTAGCTTGTTCAGGCTGCTGAGGTACTGGGAATGGTGGAAAACCCGTGGATCATCCTTGAACGCGCTGAATTTATCGGGGATTTTCGGTGTACCGCCGCTGCCCACCACCACCGAGCGCGTCCTTCGGCTGAATTCGCGGCCTTGGCCATCATGTGAGACCAGGCGCAGGTGCTCGACACGGCCTGCCTTCACTTCAGGTTCGATGCGCAGCACTTCTTCGCCATACACCGCCTGGGTGGCGAAGTGCTCTGCGGCCCAGCGCAGGTAGTCGTTGTACTCCAGGCGGCAGGGGTAGAAGGTGCCCAGGTTGATGAAGTCGGCCAGGCGCTGCTTCTGGTGCAGGTAGTTGACGAAGCTGTATGGGCTGGTCGGGTTGCGCAGCGAGACCAGGTCCTTGAGGAACGAGATCTGCAACTCGCTCTGGGTGGCGAGGGTTTCGCCGTGCCAGCGGTATTCCTTCTGCTTGTCGATGAACAGCGCATCGAGGGCGTGGCCCTGGCTCTGGGCAAGTTCTTCCAGGGCGATGGCCAGGGCCAGGTTGGACGGGCCGAAGCCTACGCCGATCAGGTCCTTGATAGTTTCCGGGTGTGCAGACTGGCTCATGGCTGCGGTTCCATAATGGGTCGAATGTGGGCGCATGCCGGGGCTCCGGCGTTTGTACATGGGTGGAACGAGCCAGCGTCGGGTGAATTTACTGCCCGCAAGCGTGCCTGCGGCCAGCCGGGCCTAAAGGCTTGCCGCTTTCGGCCGATACGCAGGTCAACTCAAGGACCCTTTGCAAGGCAAGGAGAAACACATGGTAGGTATCGCGGCAGTCAGCATCAGCAACACCTCGACCCAGGCCGGCAGCGCTTCGCAGGCCAGCGACACGGAAAAGACTGAATCGGGCAGCTCGACGCTGCAGGTCGACACCTCGAAGCTGCGTGGCGATGGCCAGGCCAAAGGTGCCGAGGGTGCGCAAGGGAGCAGTGGCAGTGACGAGCCCTCACACATCAAGCAGTTGCGCGAGATGATCAAGAAACTGCAGAAGCAGTTGGCCGACGAGCAGAAACAGCTGGCCATCCTGATGGCGCAGAAAACCGACGAAACCAGCAAGTTGGCTGCAGTCACGGCCAAGCAGGCCAGCATCGCCACCCTCAGTGGCGAGATCATGACGGCTACCGCGCAACTGCTGGAAGCGTTGCAGAAGTCAGGCGGCAGCAGTGCCGGCGGGATGGTCGACACCCAGGCCTGAGATCAGCCGTAAGGCTGGCTCGATCCTGTAGGAGCGGGAGCGCCCGCGAAGAATACAACGCGGTACATGGCACCGGCTGCGCCGGTGTTCGCGGGCATGCCCGCTTGTATGGTTAGACTTGAAGGGGTGGTGGGACTAAATGCCCGATTCTGACTGTTCGCAGCAGTACAGACCGTGGGAGACATCGCCCCACCTCTTCCACCAAAGCGCCGATAAAGAATGCATCGTTTGCAAGCGACGATAGAAGCAAGCCAGCGCCTCTTGGTGAAACCCCTTCAAGCCGAAAAACCATAACGTGAGGAGCCGCCCATGGCAATGCAGGTAGGAAAGTTGATTGTGGGTGCGGATGTCGCAAAAGCTGAGCTGGTTATCCACCACGATGATCGCGATGAAATTATCAGACTGAAAAACTCCAAACCCGAAATCAAACGCTGGCTGAAACAGCAGCCCCTCAATACTGCAATTGCTGTTGAGGCGACCAATGTCTACCACCTGGACTTGGTTGAGCAGGCCCATAGCCTGGGTTTCGAGGTTTATGTCATTGATGGCTTTCAACTGAGCAACTACCGAAAAAGCGTTGGAGGCCGGGTTAAAACTGACCCTTCCGATGCTCGATTGCTGTCCCGTTTTCTGAAAAATGAAGGCGAGGACCTTCGCCCTTGGAGCCCCCCTCCAGCGGTCTACGGCAAGCTTCAGAGCCTTCTGCGACGCAGAGCCGCCCTGGTGACTGCTCGCACTGCGATGACCCAGAGCTGGGCTAACGAAAGCCTCTTGCAAGCCGCCTTCGAAACCTTTGTGAAATCAATAGATCGGCTGGACAAGTTGATCCAACAGAAGATCAAGGAAGTGTTGCGAGAAGCTGGGCTGCAGGAGCAAGTCGCTCGCTGTCAGGCAGTAGAGGGCATTGGTTTTCTCACCGCCGCAGCATTGGTGATGGCTTTTATGAGGGGCGAATTCAAAAGTAGCGACTCGTACATCGCCTTTTTGGGAATGGATTTACGGGTTAGTGATTCTGGACAGAAAAATGGACGGCGTCGTCTCACCAAGCGAGGTTGCTCAGAAATTCGTCGCCTATTGCATAACGCTGCGATGGCAGCCAGCAGATCGGCCGCTTGGAAAGGGCTTTATGAACAGCACCGGAAATCTGGTAAAGCAACAACTCAAGCTCTGGTAATCCTGGCTAGAAAGCTCGCGCGGGTGGCATTCGCCCTGATGAAAAATCAGGACGAATACGTCACCAAAGGTGGGAAACTGGCTTGCTGAAAACCATAGAATCTCCCACAGGTCACTCCGACGCCAGGCGCCCCTTGCCGTGCTTGTCGGTCTTGTATTGCATGGCCACTGCCGGTGCCGGCTTGGTCGCGCCGGTCTCCAGCCACTGACGCATGCGGGTGGCGTCGGCGAAGTGGGTGTACTTGCCGAAGGCATCGAGAATCACCATGGCCACCGGGCGGTTGTCCATCCTGGTCAGCAGCACCAGGCAATGGCCGGCTTCATTGGTGAAACCGGTCTTGGTCAGCTTGATGTCCCAGTTGCTCTTGTTCACCAGATGGTCGGTGTTGCGGAAGCCCAAGGTGTAGTTGGGCTTGCGGAAGGCCACGGTCTTCTCGCGGGTGGTCGACAGCTCGCTCAGCATCGGGTACTTGCGCGCGGCCATCAGCAGCTTGGACAGGTCACGGGCGGTGGAGACGTTCTGGGTCGACAGACCGGTCGGTTCGACATAGCGGGTGTGCGCCATGCCCAGGCTGCGGGCCTTGGCGTTCATCGCCTTGATGAAGGCCGGGTAGCCCCCTGGGTAGTGGTTGGCCAGGGTGGTCGCGGCACGGTTTTCCGACGACATCAAGGTGATCAGCAGGGTTTCCCGGCGATTCAGCTCGCTCCCCAGGCGTACGCGCGAATACACGCCTTTCATGTCCGGGTTGTTGGCGATGGTCATGGTGAGCATCTCATCCATGGGCAGCTTGGCATCCAGCACCACCATCGCCGTCATCAGTTTGGTCACCGAGGCAATGGGCACCACGCGGTCGGCGTGGCTCGCATACAGTTCCTGGTTGGTGTTCAGGTCGATCAGCAGGGCGCTGCCAGACGCCAGGTGCAGCTTGGACGGGTCGCGCTGGACCTGGGCCGGGGGTTGTGCAGCAGCGGTCGACGGAAGGGTCGCAGTACCTGTGAGCAACAGCAGCAGGCTGAGGATGGACAGGGATGTTTTCACGTTGAGGCTCACTAAAAGTTGGTATGTCGTTGGCTGTGCAAGGGTTTTCCCCCAAAAAACCGCTGCATTGTGGAGTATGGCCGAAGTGCTGTCGAATGCCTTATATCCAAAGGGCGCAACGTGAAGGAAATTTAATCCTGTACCAATTTCGTACCAATTACCTGCTTTTCCAGCTTCGCCAATTCGGACCAATCGTTGGCCGAATTCAACCACTTCGCATAGGTTGTCAGCAGCACCTGGACAGAGTGCCCAAGCTGCCCGGCGATGAAGGCCGGGTTCATCCCTGACATGAGGCACATCGTGGCATAAGTGTGCCTGCAGTTGTACTGGGGGCGGTGTCTGAAGCCCATTGCTTCGATTGCCTGGTTGAAGTGATTGCCCGCCGTGTCCGGTACCGAGATGTGTGGCGATGATCCGGACGGCTGGAACACAAATGGGGATTCGGTCGACACACGCCGTTTCTGCTTGGACCGGTAGTGCGCGATCTCCCTTGCCCTGGCCAGCGCACCCAGCGCTCGGCTGTTCAACATCACTGTGCGGGTGTACTTGGTCTTCGTCCTTTCAACCACCTGCTTTTCCACCACGATGCGGCAGATGTGGGCTGTCTTCTTCTCCAAATCGACCTCATCCCAGCGTAGCGCCATGATTTCCCCTGTGCGCATGCCGGTGTAGAAGGCGAACTCGTAGAAGGCTGCGAATACCTGGCTAGAGCGTGAGAAGTTCTTGTACATCCATTCGATCAAGGCGTCCGCCTCTTCTACGGTGAAGGGGTCAACCTGTTTCTTGTTTTTCTGCGGCAGCTGGATCGATGCCGCCGGGTTCCTGTCCACTACCTCGTCATACACCGCAGCCCGAAACATTGCCTTGACCCGGGCAATCGCGGCGCGCTTGACTGTCGAGCTCTTCCACTCGGTCCTTGCGACCACCTCTCTCAGCACCATCGGCGTTACTGCCTTGATAGGCAGCGTCGCCAGATGGGGCATCCAGTAGTTGTTCATCAATCCTTTGTAATTGACGCGGGTGTCGTGCACCACTTCCAGGCTGTTCAGCCAGCTCTGCGCGTACTCCCCAAACATCAGCTCGTTTGCTGGCGCTGTGTAGCTGGAGGCGGGGAACAGCTCGGCGTACCTTTTTTCATCCAGCACGCCGTGCTTGGCCAGGCTGACTACTTGAGCGCGTAGATCGGCTGCCGCCTTGATCCCCTTGGCGGTTTGGGGATATGCGAGCGTTTCGGATCGACGCTCACCGTTCCAAGTAAAACGGATCCGGATTGATTTGCCGATGAACTCGACTCCAGTGGGTAGCCCCAGCTTCCTTCCAGCCACGCTTCGTATCTCCTGATGCTGTAAAAAATCCGGCCGTCGATCTTTTTCCAGACCCCTTCAGGGATCACACCGCGGCTTCGCTTGCCTTCCAAGGCTCGCTTGGTCGTACCGACCAGCTCGGCCATTTTCTCCTCCGGGACCTTGTCGGATACATAGGCCACCGGCCGGCGTTCTTCGTCTTGCATGATGGTCTCCACGCCGCCGGTGGCGGCAGGTTGGTGGTCAGGCGGGAGTTTTTTCGAGCACTGCGTCGGCGACCTTCAGCGCGGCCTGGGCATCGTTGACGTAGGCCGGATCGAAGCCGCCCGCGTAATGGATCACCCGCTGGCAGGCGTCCAGCTCTTTGCGCGCCAGGCGCAGCGCCTGTACCAGTTCTTCCTGCAGTGCACCCTCGGCTCGGCCGACATCCCAGAACTCAAGGCACCAGTGATCGGCTGGCGGTGGGTTGTTGTTCTGCTTGCCCATGGCAAGGGCGCCGATGATGACGTCACAAACGGATCGCTTGTATACATTGTCGCCGTCAAGACTGAGGCCGCCGCGGCGGCGCAGCGTGTTGATCACCTCGTCGACTTTCAGTCCGCTGTCCTTCAGGACGATGTCGAGCTCAGGCTTGTCCGGGGTATAGATGACCAGGGCCAGCTTGGCGTCTGGCCACAGATCGGCCGCCAGGCGTTCCAGGCAGTCGTTGGCGGTTTCGTGGAAACGTTGAGTTGCGGACACGGGGAATCCTCGCCCGCGCATGTCGGCGGGCTTGAGTTGTAGGGTGAGGGGTTACGGCTGAGTGTTGCGCGAGAGGGCGTGCGCTAAGTGACGGGAGTAGGTCGAAACTGCGCGCCAGTAAGCGGCCATCGGGCCTTTGCGGCGGAGCCAAGAGTTTTCGGCCTCGGCATCGGCCTGAGCGCGCAGTTCACGCATCACCGCCTCAATCCGTGCCCTGTCTTCAGCCGGTAGCTCCAGCAGGGCTTGGCCAGCTGGCAGCTTCAGCAGCGGGTTGATGTAGCCCATATGGCCTCCTGGCTGACTGTGACCTGGTGACTGTTCATCGCGGCCCTCTGTAGATCAGGTAGGCCATGTAGGCGAGGGAAAGGATCACTGTCATGGCATCAGCTCCTTCGGCACCCGGACGGTATCGCCGAGCTTGTGGTTGACGAGGCCTCGGCAGAACGCGATCAGGGCCGTGGGGCCGTAGCACCAGACTCCGGCGTCGGCAGGGCCTCCTGCGTAGTGCAGGTCATCTGGAAGCCCTGAAATGTGCTGTGCGGTGCCGCTGTGCCTGTCGATCAGTTGACCGCCCTGTGCCCAGTTGGTGGATGGCCTCCAGCCAAATCCCTCTGCTGCGCCACGGATGCTGATGCTGCAAGGCAAGCCGTCAGGGTGCCACACAGTGGTTCGGCACTCGGGATCGATACTGAATCCCTCAGCCACGGCCACAGCCCAGTCCAGCGAAGCGCCGATCAGGTTGGAAACCCTCACTTCGATCAGGTCGGTCATGGCGCCACCTGCTGAGCGGCCAAGCGCTTTCTGCGTTGTTCCTGGCCCTGCCGCTCGTGGGCCGCGTAGACCCGTAGGCACTTCTTGCAGGTGACCTCTTGCGGTCGGTCAGATCCGTCCATGTCTTCGCCGGCCTGGTTGCACGCGATCTGGCAGTCATGATCGTCGAAGCACCAGAAGTGCGAGACCAAGTGGATTACCTTGCTCACAGCTCATACCTCTCATCAATCCAGCGCCCAGGCGCCAGTGCGGGTGTAGGTTCGGGTTGTGTTTCGTGCGGGGAGAGCTGGCGCTGGTTGCCGGCCTGCAGCTGGCTATCGGGGATGCAGCTCAGCCCCGTGGCGGTGTACCAGCAGGTGACGCCGCGCTCGTCGTCGTGGAAGGTTTCGACGCCCCATGGCAGGGGCTCAGCGCTGGCGCCGGTGGCCAGCAGCAGGAGGCAGAGGGCGAGGCGGGTCATTTTTTGGCCATCCGTTCTATGCGTTCTGCGATCCGGACTTTCTCCTGCTCGATCACGTCATGTTGGCCTTCGCTGAGGTCGTCGAAAGCGCCCGACATCATTGGCTCCGCGTTGTCGATAAGTGCCGCGAACCACAGACGGGCACGGCGTTTCGCCTCGTTTCGTTCTTCGCGGGTCATGGTTGCACCTCGGCGTTATAGCGCTTGTAGTCCTCGCCGAACTCCCAGCAGTAGGTAGCCGGCCATGCGCCGCGGGTGCCCTGCGGCACGATGTTGTACATGCAGTCGTAGGTACCGTGACCCAGGGTTGTCTTGATCCAGACATGCTCAGGGCCGCCCAAGCACCAGCCAGGGTGATCGGCAACCGCAGCCTTCATGAACTCTTCCAGGTTGTGGTGGCCCTTGCTCATGCAGATGTAGGTGTCTTCGCCGACGCTTCGCACGTCGAGCGGATACTTTTTTGCAGGCATGCGGGTTCCTTGGCCGCCATATCGCGGCAGTGAGTTGTACAAGTGGTTGGGTTCGGTACAAGAAAATCGGCCGATGGTCCGATTCAGTTCTCAAGCTGCGATACCGAGATTGCGTCTCGCCTCGCTTTGGCTATGGTGAGAGTTCACCCGTGGCATACAACTAAAATCGTAGGAGGCCGACATGAGGATTCGCGGTGAAGTTTTCTGGGAGTGGGCTGATCCAACGCTTCACCACCGAACTCATGACGAAGAACTCGAGGATGGAACGGTCATTGATGTTCAGGTGCGCCTGTCGCGAACGGGTAACACGCAGATGTTCATTGGGGTATATGCCGCGAGTGGCATGGCCCTTCACGAAGAGGCTTTCGATTCCCGTCCCGGTGAATCCATGACCAGGGCTTTAGCCTGGGGCGTCGGACGGGCCCGCCGCATTGCCACAGACACTCTCCCAAAATTCGACCAGGTCGCCTGCTCGGGATAGGGGAATGGGGTGGTAGCTGGGCGGAGTACAAATGTGCTCTGCACTGCATTTAGCTTACCGGGCGGTGTTCGGCTGAAGAGCGAGACCCTTCACGGCCTCGCTGTAAATGAACTTGATCTGATCCCACGGAATTGTGTGGCGCTGTGCGTACTCACCCTCGCCATCGCATATCTCGCAGCCTTCAACTGGCTCATCCAGTTCGCGGCATTCCGGGCATTCCTGGGTGACCTCCAGCTTGAACTCGCCGAGCAGCAGTGCCTTGGCTCCGTTCTCCGCCGTGAGCCGCTTGGGCATCAGGCAGTACTCGTCGGGGATGGATACCAACGGCCCAATGGGGACAATAGGCAGTCCAGTCGCAGCCGCATCCCTCTCTGCCTCTTCTTTGGTCCACCAGAAGGCAGTACCAACCATCCAGGCGATAGGCTCGGGGTGGGGCTGCGGGGCTGGCGCCTGCCCAGCGATCTGCGCGACTCCAATCCGCAGGTGCTGACGAGCTTGGGCGTGTGCCATTTCGTGGGGCGTGGCTTCGCGAACCGAGTAGGGCAGGCCGCCATCAACTTTCCTGAACACCCAGCCGTAATGGCTGAGGTTCTTGTCCATCTGGATCAGGTGCAGGCCGTCGTCGCAGGCTATCCAGCCGTGGGCGTCGTTGTTCTGTGGCATGGGTAACTCCTGTTAACGTGCGCCAGGCGAAGGCAGTGAGCGCTCTGATTCAATGAACCCGGTGGACGAAGCATCGGCCCCAGTAGCGACGATGAAGGCAACCTCCACCTTGGCCGAGTCGACCAGCACCTTCCCGACGTCAGCAATCGCCTTGGCACGGTCGATGTCCATGGGGTTATCCCGATCCTGAAGCGCTTCCAGGGTGGCAAAGAGGTGATTACGGAGGTCAGTCATCTTGTTTTTCACTGGTAGCCTCGCTGATAGCTCGCTTGAGCTTGCTGAGTTGGCGGATGGTCGACTTGAGCTCAGGCGGATACCGGTGGATGGTATTGCGGCGCATGTTCTCGGCGCGGCTGACCAGTTCCAAGTTATCGAGCTCAATGTTTTTTGGGTTGCGATCCTTGAACACCACCAGGTGGCCTGGCGGGATCTCGCCATGGGCTTCTTCCCACAGCAGGGAATGCACCGACTTCCAGCGGCGATACGATGGGCCGTCATCGCATACTTTCCGCTGCCGTATGCCGTCCTCGGTGACCCGCTCCGTTCCTACTGGCTGCCAAGTGTGAGGCTTGTTGCCCTTTCGGAACTGGGTGGCCTCGCCTCCAATCTGCAGACCCTTCAGGCCCTTGTTCCACGGTTCCTGGCCGGGCCTGAACCGATATTCGATTCCAGGGTTGTCATCCCGTCGCAGGCGGCATGCATGCTCGCTGGCGAGATACTCGGCGCTTCGAGCAAGCCCCAAGGCATGAGCCTTGTTGTATATGGCGTGGTCGGGGCGATTGAATGTGCGGACCAGGTCCGGCATTGGGGTGCCGGGGTACAGCGCCCGGAGCCTGGCCACCTCCGCGTCGGTCCAGAATCTACGCGACGGCTCGGGCAAGGCCTTCACAAGCCGGCGCCTTGCGTCTAGCAAGGCCTGCAGGGCGATTGGGTTCATGGTTGATCCTCGCCGGGTCGGCGTTATCGTTGAATAGGGGAAGGCGCTGGCGGCCATCGCTTGGTGTTACGGGCGGTTGTCGTGATCGCAGTGGCGGCAGTCTTCGTAGCTGGGCGAAGGCACGAACCGACCACAGCCTCCGCAGTTCTGGATACTTGCAGGCGCACGTCGTCGTCTCGGCTTCACCAGCTCAATGCCGGTTCCTTGCAGGGCCTCTTTGATATCAACGTCCCGCTTGTGCACCAGGCGCCTGGCCTTGGACTCAAGGTAAGACACAGGCCAGATCACCGCTTCCTCTGGCGTGTTGCCGATCGCCTCGGCAACCTCAAGCGTGAGGTGGTGTGCCTTCTCGAATCGGTACGTGTAGCCTATTGGCCACCTGGCCAAGGCAATGTCGTTCCCGTTCCAGTGCCCAGGGATCTGCAGGACAACAGTGCATCCCGGGGTAAGCTGGTCGCGGGCCTCGTCCAGGCTGATGTACTGGTGGTCGACGCCGAGATGTGCGCGGGCATCGACGTAATCTTTTGGCCATGGAATGTCTGTTTCCCGATGGCCACAAGCCTGCTCTTGGGTGAATAGCTCGGCCTTGTCGAGGTTGGTGGTGTAGCCGCCGCCCAGGGCCCAGAACATCAGCCCATCACCGACATCGGTACGACTGTCCTGCAGGTAAAATAGCTGGCTCATTCCGCGCTCCTTGCTTAAGCGGCTTTCCGCGCGTTGAGCACGCGCTGGCGGGCTGCTTCGTACTCGCTGCTGACGATCTCAACCAGTCCGTCGACATCACCGTCAGCGGCCTTACTGCCCAGGTTCAGGTACACGGTATCGTCATAGGTGAAGCACACCCCGCCACTGAGCCAGATGCCGCCGCGCTCGACGCCGATGGCTTCCCACATTTCGTCCCGGTCGATATCGTCCGGGCAATGTGCTTTCCAGAGATCTTCCAGGCGCTTGTGCTCAGCCTTCTCTGCCGCGCGCACCTCCTTGTCCGTGCCCTTGGCATGCTTGGGCGCCCGGCGCAGCGAGCGGTAGCCGTATTCGTCAGGGCGGCACCAATGCACATCCAGATCGCGGCTGGCGCTGAGCTTGATGCCGCCGACGTAGTTGCGGGAGCCGCTGTACATCGGCGAGGCTTCGGCGCCGAAGGCTTGGTCTAGCTTCTCGCGCTGGGCGTTCCAGGCTGCTTTCTTCTCGTCCCAGGCGCGCACGGCGGCCAGGACCTTTGGGGATTCGGTCTTGTAGAAGTAGCTCATGGCTTTCTCCATGCACGGCGCCGCCCTCCGTGCTGGTGGCGGCATGATGGCAATTTGGTTTGGGATGGGGTATTACGGGTGACCGGCATGGGGCCGGGCATGGAGCATAAATGGTCGATCTTTATCTTGATGATGTGCGCGGCTATTGGCGCGATCTGGCGGTGCCGTCATTCGACGAGTTCTGGTCGGAGTTCCAGGCCGATCGGAGGATCGACTCTGGCTCAATGCTGGTCATCTACCGAAGGTTGATCAGCTGCGCGTTTTTCTTGAATCACTTGGCAGATAAAGCCGCTTTGATGCATGGCATGGATCGAGGAAATCACCTGATATCCAAGATAAGGGAAAAGGATATTCAGTCAGCGCTTCAACTAGATGCTTGTCGCCACTTTGTGAATGATGCCAAGCATGAAATGACCAGGCTTCAGGAGGCATCTCTTCGCGCTCGAAATTCAGATTTCGACCTTGAAGGGGAGTCAATGCTGATCCAGTTCCACATGCTCTCGACTGATGGGAATACCCTCTTCGATATGTGCGATGTGATTTGCAGCGTATGGAGGTTCTGGATTTCCTACTTCGATGGTACCGCCAAGATCAGCTTTAAGGATGCCTTGGCCTACAGAGCTGGGCAGATGAGCTCATCTCCAGGATCCTGCTGAATCATCAGCATGCTCTTCCGGTCGAAGGCCAACGCCAGGCGCGGTGAGATGCTGATCTCATGCCGCGGCGGGGTTAGAAACTTCGCCGCGTGCAGCATGCCGAGTGCGTGGATGCCGTGGATCAGCGCCTCGATCATTTGGCTGGCCGAGGCGTCTGCCCAACCGCATATTGCGCGCAGATGCTGGCCGGTTCGCTTCCTGGCTGACAGCCGCAGCGGCTCAGTCCGCGCCACAGTTCGGTGAGCTTCTATTTCGTGGCGCGCGATCCGGAAAAGTGCGTGATGCCCGAGCGCTTCGATGTGATGAATCATCAGCGTCATCGCCTCCCCCTGTTCCTCGATCCCGGCCCACTCCATCAGCTCCAGCAGGGCCTGTTTAGTCCCTGGTCGAACCTTCAAGCGCAGGTCTTCTTCCTGCAGGCGCTCGGCCTTCTCGCGCCGGCGCTTGTCGCGCTCTTGCGGCGTCATAGCCATACGGCACCTCCTTCAATCCGCTGGGCGGTAGGTTGAACTGCTCACGCCGCCTGTGCAGCTGCATCGATCGGGTAATTCTTCGGTTCATCAGATAGCTCCATGTCGCAGTCGTGCCAGCCTCCCAGCCACCAGGCGCTGTCTACGGTCATTTCGGGGTAGGGCTGGGATGCGCGGCACCGGCCCGCGGCCCGGGCGGTCCGGCCCTGGTAGTAGGGGAGCGGGAAGACCTTCTTGTGCTTTCGCGGTCGCATCGCTACCTCCTGCGCTTTTTGAGCGGGAAGTCGATACCGAACTTCTTGATGATCCGACTCATCGTCGTGTGGCCGATCTCGAGCTTCAGAGTTGCGCTATTGCGCGATAGGCCTGCATCCCTGAGTGCCCGGATTCGATCGGCCAGCTTGGCGTCACGGGCCTCGACGTCTGGCTTTTCGATGTGTTTGCCGCGGTTGCCCGAGACAAACGCGAAGCCGTGGCGCTTGGCCACATCCCATAGCGAGGACTGGGATACTTTGAGTTCCTGGGCCGCTTCTCTGCAGGTCATGGTCTCGGCCATCTTTGCCACCATGTCGGCGCGGGCCTGAGCCTTTTCCTGACGGGTACCGTGCTGCACTGGGGGCGGCCCCCGGCGCTTTTTAGGTGCGGGCTCCGGGTGCTTGCGCTGCGGCAGCGGCCGGTAGGTGAAGCCCTCCAGCACGATCAGCTGGCCACCAGACGCGAAGAAGGCCGCTTTGGCAGCCTCCAGGTCGATTGATTGGTTCATGCCTACCTCACTTGATGCGGATCGAGCTCTCGCCGCGCTCCAGATGCGCCCAGCTTGGCTCAGGGATAAGTTCGTCTTCGCAGTCTTCGCCGGCGGCCATACGCTTGCGGACCGCCTCGTTATGCTCACGCCATTCCTTGAGTTTGGCGGCGATGGCGTTCTTGTCCGGCGCGATCTTGGTCACCACAGAAGTCAGCTCGTCCGGTACCGCCTGTTCGTTGTCGACGATTACCTTTTCCTTGCCGGTGACCAGGCTGATGGTGAACAGCGGACGCTTGATCGACTTGATGTTGGCGGCATCCATGTTCCGGCGAAGGTAGTCGGTGATCGCCGTGACGCTGTTGGCCTTGATGCGCTTGAGTTCGTTGAGGCGGTCGATCTCCGCTTCGATCGCACTGATGTCCCCCTCAATGTTCCGGCGTAGCATGACGATGTTGTCGGCCTTCACTTCGAACTCGCCCTGGATACCGGCCATGGTGTCCTGAATGGCCTGTTTGAGGCCTTCGTCGTCGGTGTCACACATGGCGGCCAGTTCGGCCATCTGGCCGGTGAGTGCGTAGAGCTGGGTCATGCTGCAGCCTCCTGCGGCTTGCCGGCTTCGAGGTTCTTCAATTCAAGGGAGATCCGGGCAGCGCCTTTCTCGTCCTTGCGGCCGATAAGCCTGCGCACGGCGTGGTCGTGGATTTTCTTGCGCTCATGCGGCGTCACTGCCTTCTGCATGGTCTCGATCGTGTCCTTGATGAAGTCCAGGCGCTCCTGCTGCTGGCGATCGATCTCGGCCTGGCGGTCCTCGGCCTGCTCGATTGCCTGCTCGGCCTGCAGCTGCTGGACGTAGTTCTGGTCGTCAAACATCCCGAGGAACACGTCGGCGCTGAAGCCCAGCATGGACAGGGCCTTTTTGATGGCGTCAGTGAGGGACTTCTTCGGCGCCTCGCCATCGGTGGTCATGCCGTACTTGGTCTTGTACTGGTAACGGGTGCACCCGTACTGCTCGACCTCGCCGCGCTGGCCGTCCTGCATGAACCAGAGCTGGATTTTGACGGTGTGACCGATCTCCCGGCCCAGGCAGATTCGCTTGTCGCCTTCTCCGGCAAATACCTCGTGGCCGTCGTCAAAGCGCTCTTCCAGCACCTTCCATCCCCAGCCGATGCCGACCGGGCCGAACATTTCGGTCGCCTTCATGACCATTGCGGTGCCGTTCAGGCTGGTGATCTTTTGGCCGCCGACCTCGGCGTTCTTGGTGTAGCGGGTATCGGTGGTCTGCACCTGCTCCCAGATGCGCATGTTGGTAGTGGACATTGGTACACCTCGCGCCAGGCCGGCGCCGTCAGTTGGGATAGGGGAAATGCCAGGTCACCCAGGCACGGAGGTACGCTCCAGGCCCTGGCTGCGGTGGATGGTTGCGCGCTCTCGCCGCTTACGCTCCGGGTAGGTCCGGTTATCCCCTAAGGGCCCGCCGGGCTCGGGTGTGTATTCAGGAAGTGATGCTTCCGGCCAGTGCGCTGGCGAGCATGAAGAAGGTGCAGGCGAAGATCATGGAGAAGGAGCCGCGCAGGATGACCATGCGGCGGGCGCGCTGGTAGCTGGTCATTTCAGCTCTCTCCAACCCAATACGCCGCCGATGAAGATGCCGTCATGGGTTGCCCATCGCCCTTCATGGGAGTGGAATCGGCATCTCCATCGAACGCGTGATCCGTTGTCGAGTTGGCGTAGCGCTTGAACCACTCGGTTGCTATCAGGCACTCCTGATTTCCAGCCAACAAGCTTCATGCCCGCACCTCGTAGGCCAGGGTGCACATGCCGCATAGGTAGGCCCGGCCCGACCAGGCCGCAGGGTTCTCGATGTGGGCAAGGCGCGCCTGATTCATGGCGTCCTCCATAGTCAGGCCCTTGAACACCAGCAGGATTCGATCGTCTGGCACGGCCTGGGCGACCTCGGCCACCTGGTCGTCGATGAGCGACGGGAAGACTGGAGTGGTCATAGTGCCTCCTGTTTGCGGTAGCCAGCGTCCCAAAGGTCCCGGA
Organism: Pseudomonas sp. NBRC 111130; assembly: GCF_001320485.1. NCBI lineage: Bacteria > Pseudomonadati > Pseudomonadota > Gammaproteobacteria > Pseudomonadales > Pseudomonadaceae > Pseudomonas > Pseudomonas sp. NBRC 111130. The sequence continues at coordinate 76,043 of NZ_BCBG01000001.1, read as the reverse complement.
CAACGTCCTCATGGATCATCAGTTCTTGCAGGTGACTGGCGCCGTGGGTTCCAAGAGGGTGATCTTTGATATGGCGAATCATTTCGTTCAGCCCTGCATGGCGCTCTTGCTCTGGCGTAGGCATGGGGCGGAAGTTGCTCGACCAACAAAGAAGGCGCCCTTCGCCGTGCACAACTGCCGCCGAACTAATGAATTCGGGGTGGTGCCAGATCACATGGCACTCAACCCACAATTCATCTCTTCCTTTGATAAGAGCCTGACACTTGGTATCAACGGGAGGGCGACCAGCATTAGGCCAGCCGTTTGGATCCGTGAACACTTTGAAGCGTTTGCCCTCGTCAGACTTGGCCCAGGGGCGCCCCACCTGATCGATGTACAAATCACCAGAATCCTTGTGCCAGCCTGCAGGCCACGCTTCAAATCCTTGCATCGGGATGATCCAGAGTGGATATCCATCTGGCTTGGCAGCCCAATCAATTTTGCTCACGCGACCTCCTTGCGCCCATCAACGATCTTGTTGAGGCGCCCGCAGTAGTGGTTGAACTCTTCGATGGTGATACGCTGGTCGGCCAGCATTTCGGTAAGCAGCTTGAGGACCATGGCCTGCCAAGACTTCGGGGTCGCAGGATCCGCCATGGCGTCTAGCTCCTCGTCGATCAGCACATGAGGGCTCATAGCTGCGCCTCGTCTGCCTCGTACTTCAGGCCTTGCTCGGCGTATTGCTCAAGCATCGACTCTGCGATCTCGTACAGCTTGCCCTTGCAGTGATCGCTCTGGCCGACAACATCCTCGACCATGCTTTTCACTGGCCCACCGGCCTGTGCCTGGAGCAGGAGCAGGGCCAAGGCGTTGAGGTCGTCCTTCTCTGCCTCTTGCAGGGCGCGAAGGTGTTCGGCCAGCTTGGCCACGAATTGCTCCTGGCGTACGCCCACCGGGCCGCCAAAACGCTGCGGGATCAGAACATCGCAGCCGCCGACCAGCTCCTCGGCCTTGCTCTCGATCCAGTTCTGCGCCGCTTCCTGATACGCCGAGTCGTCTTCCGGCTCAGCATGGTCGTACTGCCATTGTGCTGCTCGAAGTGCGCCCATGGTCGCCTCCAGTTACGGTTGGGATGCCCGATAGCGCCGCATGAGGCCTTTCGTCAGGCGCTGCATGATTCGCGGGTATCGGTCGGGGTGGTGAAGGCGGCAGTAGAGGTGCTCTCTGCCATAGCCTTCGTGATCGCAGTAGTCGCAATCGCAGTGCTTCTTGAGTAGCTCGCGTGCCTCTGCCGCGCATGCAGCACGCAGCGTGAACCAGCGACGACCACCGCCACGGAAGACGGCAGCAGTCTCGACTGTGACGGCCATGGTCGCCTCCAGGTGGTGGGTTACTCGGTGGGTGGGGAAGGGAGGGGCTGCCAGTGGGTCGGTTTCCAGCTTGAAGCCCAACTGCTTTGCGGCTCTTCCCACGAGAAGTACGGCGGATATCCGAGGGAGTGAGCAATCGAGCCCTTGCCGTATTCGCGGTAAAGCGACTCGCGAGCACCGTATTGTTCGTTCCAAGCAAGAACCCTGGTCCCAACCTCCGGAAGCCTGTCGCTGCACTTGATCCAGGCGCTCATGGCTTCACCCGGGCTTTATCAATGGCGTCCAGTTGTTCAGCCCAAGACTCGGTGAAGTCGCGGTAATCACCGCTGTCGAGCCACTGAGCATTAACAGAATCAACGTCACCGCTTGGGCTGATGCGCAGAAGCCAGTCTTCGAAAATGCGTTGCTCGGCGCTCTCTACCACCGATACCAGCGCAGTGAGCAGATCTGGGGCGGCTGCGATCAGGCGGGCATTGGCTTCTAGCTCTTTGTCAGCAGGGTTGAATGCTGATGGGTAGTCTGCGTAAAGACACGCATGCCTTACTGTTTCATCATCCGGCCGCCGCGGTGGGAATGGCCCTATTCGATGACAAATACCAACTGAAGTCTGGATGGTGTCCAGTACCCAAGGCCCTGGAGTGTGTTCGCTCATAGTGTGAACCTCAGTAGGACCGCATGAGGCAGATGCCAGCGCAGGTGACCAAACCTCCTGCGAGCCGTGAGAGCGCAGGGCTGGAGCCTGTCTGATGCGGTCGTATGTGAAGGGAAGGGGATGCGGGATGCATCGGGAAGCGCATGGCCGGTAACGACATTTGATCCGGACGATTCCATGCGCTTTCCGATGAACCCCGCGATGGGGAGCAGGGCATCGGGCCGTCTTTCCGGCTTTCAGGGAATCAGCTCTTGCCCATGACCGCTTTGGTGACGACCTTGGGGAATTTCTTGGTGCGGATCTCGTTAGCCTGCTTGTCAGTGAGCAGGCCCGCCAGGTACAGCGTGGTGATAGAGGTGTTGATGTGGTCAAGGCGCTTGGCCTCGTCCGCGTTCATTTCCGGGAACTGCTGCGCGAACGGACGCGCTGCCCAGCCTTGCTCGAATGTCTGGGACATCGATCTGCCCTCCAGGGCGGTTGATCAGTCGTCTTCGCCTTGGGCCAGCATCTTCTCGATGTCGGCAGCGTCCGGCTTCTTCCAGTTTTTGATCTGGCCTGTCTCCAGGTCGATGTTCAGCATCAGGTAATCGCCGTAGTGTTCGCCAGGGAAGAAGTCAGGCACATAGCCCTCGTAGCTACCCACTTCATCGCCCTGAGCGTCTTGGATGCCTGCGGCAAAGCCGTCTCGCACCTTGATGTGAAGGCGAAGCTCGGTCACGTCGACCTGAACCGTTTTCTGCTGGTTGATCTGCATGCTGTGCTCCTCCAGTGGATTCCCAAAGCACCCGGTCGCCCAGGTGCTTCAGTGAATACGTGGTGGTGATGGCTATTTGCTGCTGGTAATCTCGGGAAGGTTGAAATCAGAGGCGAAGACCATGGATCCGAAGAATCTCGCAGTACTGATGCAGCTCAAACAAGCCATGGAAAAGGCGAACCCTCCCGCCATTCCCACTCCATTCGAACCACCGCCACCGAAGAAGCCGAAAAGCGGATGGATCGTCGCGAACTGCCGTTTCTGCAAGACCACGAAGTTCAGCTATCGGGCTGACTGGGTGAATCCCCCAGTAATGTGCGAGGGATGCAGGAACGAGCGAAAGACGCGATACAAGCCAGGAGAGGGCGACACCCTCTACTCAGCTACCAAGGTGTTCCATGGAGGTTCACCCGGCTCAGGCAAAGGAAAATGACCGAGAGCCACAAAGAGCTGATTGAGCGATTGAAGCGAGCTCTCGCCAAAATGCAGCGTGATCTTGATTCGATGCCGCCCGGCAAAGGCGGTGGCTTGGTTATCGAAATTCGAGCAATGGAGCAGCGCATCAAGCGCGAGGAGCTTCATGCATTATCCGGCTACCGCGCCCCAAGACGCCCAGTATCTGGTGGTGCTCCGGGTTCTAATCGCCGCAAATGATGCTCTCCGCATACCTCTAACCAGAGGTATCTGGAGAGCATCCGGCCCACACTCGGCGGGCCGGTAATCTCCTTTCTCGGGGGATCTTGAATCCCGACAGCTGACCGCGGTGTAGTCCATTGAATGGCATCCCACCCGTCAGCACTCTTTGATCTAGGGCCATCTACGCTGCTGGCCACGGGGTGAGGCGCCCCTGTACCGAACTTGAGGTGTTCGGCTCGCTACCTTGTTGCATTTGGCCGGTGTCGATCCGGCAAGGTGTGTCGCTAAAGAGCGGCGGCCGGTGAGGGCCTCGGCAGTCCCTGGTTGGTGACTGCTTGAGGTGAAATATAGGATAGCCTTTATTTTAGGTCAACAGGTTTGCCTTTATTTTTTAAAGGCCGGTATCTCGGGCCGCACAACATGGACTACAGGGAGGGGTTGATTTCAGGCGCCGGCCGGCGCGCGCGGGCATGAAAAAGCCCGCTCATTGGCGGGCTTTCAGGCGAGGGCGATTCACCTGGCAGGGATAGGAGTCAATGCAGCTTGCCTTGCGATATTTCTTCCTCACAGATCGCCTTTATCCCAGCTATCGAGGCTTCAATGTGATCCAGCGATTCGGAGATATTCTTGAGAACCTCATCAGGGTATCCCTGAGATTCTGGGGTCAGCCCCTTCATCGAGGTGGCCAGCGCCAACTGGGCATCAGCCAGTCGCGAGAGCAGTGAAAGGGTGAGCTTGTCGGTAATCATGGCATGCCCTTCTTCGATTCCTGACAGAATAGCAGGCATGAAAAAGCCCGCCGAGGCGGGCTCTAGGATCAGTGTGCGTGCTTGTCTCTTTCCGGTCTGAGCATGCTCAAAATATCCAGCAACTGATTTAGCGTTGGAACCGAGGTCAGCCTACGGGTCAGCAGTCCGCCAGCTACAAAGACCATTGTCCAAGCGAAAATTATCGAGAGGCAGAGGACTGAGATAATAGGATTTCGGACGACGTGGAACAGCATGCAGCTGGTCATGATCTTCCGCTTAGCATCCGGCGTCGATTTGTCCCCTGGTTTGCTGACCAGAGCCAGGTAGGGAATGATGAGGATCGACAAGACCACGGCCAGTGGCAAAAACCAGCATTTGGTCGCGATGAAGTAAGCCCCGAACATCGATCGGGCATCATCTTTAGATACGTCATCCCGCTCAATGTAATCGGTAACCAGCTGAGATGCCTTTTCCCTCAGCGGAAGGGACCGGGATCTGCAGAGCCCCCAGTATCCGACAGTCAAAGCTGCCAGCAGGCTAGCTACGACAAATTCGATCATTTCCCTTTACCTCCGGACTTCTTACCCTTGGCAAGCTTCTTCTTGAAAGCCTTCTCGGCCTTCTCATCAGCTGCACGCTCAGGCCTCCCAATCTTGCCCCAAGTATAGATAGCATAGAGAGGACAGACGATGATCATGATCACGCAGAAATGACCTAGGTACGCCGACTTGGCGTAAATCATTTCCAGGAGCCCTTTCAGTGAGTCAATCGCCAGGGACAGGTCTTTGATCGGCGACGGGCCGGCAGATTCGTCCTTGGTGGGGCTCATGCAGCATTCATCCTAAAACAAATCCTTCAAAATTTCTCAGAAAATGGCCTCGGCATGTGTCACGCATCGCATTGCGTGGCCGTCCCAGCCCAGGATCACCGGACAAGTGCTCTCTTTTTCTAGAGAAGCACTGAGTACCAGAACACCTTTCCCAACACGTTGATCCCGCTCTCGGCCAGCTGCTGCGCGGTGTACTCCTCGTCCGGGTGCTCATCCTGGTTGAAGCTGCGGAAGCGCAGACCGCCGCCCGGTATTCTGTAAAGGGTTTTCACCCGCAGCTCGCCGCCGTGATCGATCGCGTACATCTTCCCGTCCTTAACGGCAGTCGAAGCCTTGTCGACACCCACCGTGCTGCCGTCCGGCAGAACTGGTTCCATGCTATTGCCGCGCACGGTCACGCACACAGCCTGGTCGAACTGCACGCCCTGGTTGCGAAGAGTCTGTTTGCCGAAGCGGAGCTTTCTGCTGCTCGACTTCTCGATAACGGTACGTCCCGATCCTGCGGACAGCTCTACTTCCTTGAGGAACGGCACGTAAACCTCGTCGTCGTCCAGCGGTGTGTCGTCGTCCCAGACGGAGATCGGGCCGAGCATGGTGGCGTTGGCGATCGGTTTGGAGGTATCGGGAGAGCCCGTGCCTTCGGACAGCCAAATTGGATCAACGCCGCAGGCTTGGGCGAGCTGAACCAGGTATCCGCTGGTTCTTGTCAGCCCGCGCTCGATCTCGGAGACAGAAGCCTGCTTGATACCGACCCTGTCGGCCAGCTCTGCCTGGGTGAGACCAGCATTCTTTCTTGCCTGTTTCAGGCGATCTTTAAGTTCCATGGCCGCAAATTTAAAGGTCAGCCTTTGTTCTTGCAAAAAGGTGTTCCTTTGCTCTAGCATAAAGGTATCCCTTTAAACGGGCGGAGAATCATGAACATTCACTTTGACGAGCTGGTAAAGCATTTCGGCTCCCAGCAGGCCACCGCCGAGGCCTTGGGCGTTAAGCAAGGAACGGTAAGCGGGTGGGTTCGCGGCCTTCACGGCTGCACTGCCGAGGTAGCAATTAAGGCCGAGATAGCCACGAAAGGCGTAATCAAAGCCCGCGATCTGCGCCCGAGCCTTCCACAACAAGCTGCATAACCACCTTTAAACAGCAAGGAGTCACCGAAGATGCACATGGACCCCAGCCACAAGCGCGCAATTCCAGTGAAGGTGCGTTTTGAGCCTGTCCTGGATCGAATTCTCCGCAAGGCGGCAAGCAAAACCCGCATGCAACACGCCACCTATCTCTACGAAATCATCGAATGGGCTGTGGCCAACGGCGTCATCGAAGAACTGATGCAGGACAAGCAGCACGATATCGCGGGCTGAAGGCCCTTTGGAGGCCCAAATGACCGTACAGCTTGATCAGCTGCCGCCAGAAGTGCGGCAGCGAATAGAGGGACTGATGAGGGCCAATAGCTGGGATTTCAACACTGCGATGAACCGGGTGTTCGAAGCAGCTGTTGCCAGTGGCGCTGTATCAGTGGTTGGCCGCCGTAAGGCCAAAGTCCTGCAGTTGGTGGCCCCAATGAGGGCCTCGACGAGGGACTCTTCAGGGTAGGGCAGAGGCCCTCTCTGAATTACAGGCACAAAAAAGCCGGGATTGCGGCCCGGCTCTCTGCATAACAAAACTCGTAGGGGAATTATGCATATGCAGACCCACAGTGTACAGGCCCTCTCAAGGGCCGCGCCACAAAACGCGAGCCACGATTTCGTGGCGCGCACGATGTCGTCGCGTGAAATCGCTGACTTGGTAGAGGCTCGCCACAACGATGTGGTGGCCACCATTGAGCGTCTTTTCTCGAAAAACCTTTTGCGATCAAGTCGTAAAAGCCGTCGTGAAGCCACGGGCGGGCGCCCAATCGAAGTCTACGACCTGATCGAGCGCGATACCCACCTGGTGGTGGCCGGATACAGCGATGAGCACCGAGCCAGGGTTATCGACCGCTGGCAGGAGCTCGAAGCAAAAGCGGTCCCGTCCGCGCCTGCCGACCTGAGCAAGCTGGAAATCCTCCAGATGGCCCTGGAGTCGGAGAAAGCCCGCGTCCTGCTCACCGTCCAAGTCGAGGCCCAGGCCAAGAAGATCGACCACCTGGAGAACCTGTTCAAGGAAGGCATGAGCCACGTCCAGTTCTGCAAGGGCCTCAATGGGGTCAACGTGATGCAGGTGGGCCACTTCCTCGAAGGTCGAAACTGGCTCTACAACGAGAGCAGGTCCAGCACCCGGTACCGCGTCGGCGCCTACGCCCGCGACAAGTACATGACCGAGCACCAGCAGGAGATCACCCCGCACGGCAAAGAGGCGTTCATCAGCTACACGCCGATCCTGCTGCGCAAGGGCGCAGTGCGCCTGTACGAGCTGTACCTGGCCGGCGAGCTGCCCATGAAGAAGAACTGGGACGGCCTGCACACCCATGACAAGGCAGTGCGGGGTGCAGCATGAGCGAAGTCCATCGCTACAAGGTCGTCGCCATGCTCTCAGAGGACGGAAATCGTATCGGCTACGACCCGCACGGTCCCGATGTCGTGATGGCAGAGGCCTATGACCGGCTCACGACCGAGAACCAAGATCTGCGCATGCTGGTGAAGGAAATGGACCTGCTGTTCGGGCGCTACTTGCTCGGCATGCGTGCCTCTGTGGTCGAGTGGCGGCACGGGAAGGGCTCCGACGCGGCAATGCAATGGATCTGGAACGGTTTGGTCGGCCCGGGCGAGCTCCCGCCAGAAGAGGAAACCCAGGCCCAGGCCTACTTCGACCGCGAGGTGGTCAAGATCGAGGAAGGCCTGGAAGAGGTGTATGCCCACCGGGAGAAGCGTCGCGCTGAGAAGGAAAAGGAGCGCGGCCAATGAGCATCATCCGCGCGCCTCGCCCCGAGGCCAATTTCTACATGCTCAACAAGTCGATCAGCGAGGACGGCCGCCTGAGCTGGGCTGCCCGTGGCCTGCTGGTCTTCCTGCTGGGCAAGCCAGACCACTGGGCCGTATCCGTCACCCACCTGCGCAACGAGACCGCCAAGTCGTCGAAGCCGACGGGTCGTGACGGCGTGTACGGCCTTCTGCAGGAACTGATCACCGCCGGCTACGTCCAGCGCCGTCAGGACCGTGGCGAGTCCGGTTTGCTGGGCGAAACCCACTACGTCGTGTCGGAAACACCGCTTCCGGCTTTGCCGTATCCGGTTGAACCGCTTCCGGCTCAGCCGTATCCGGCAAATCCGACACTAGTAAGTATTGAAGGTAAGCAAGGACTGAAGGGAGTAAGGACTGACTCTCGCGAAAGCGAGCTGGTCGACTTCGAACGGTTCTGGTCGCTCTACCCGCGCAAGGTGAGCAAGGCCGACGCCAAGAAGGCCTGGGCGAAGATCAAGGTCACCGCTGACCTGTTCGACCTGATGGCCAAGGCGCTGGCTGCCTGGACCGTGTCGACCGACTGGACCAAGGACGGCGGCCAGTTCATCCCGCACGCCTCGACCTGGCTGAACGGCAAGCGCTGGGAAGACGAACTGCCCCAGCCGGCAGTCGCCGCCCCGTTCGCATCCCGCCGCCCGGCCAGCGGCCCCGACTTCAACGACACCAGCTGGGCTGATGACCTGGGGGGCTTATGAGCGCACAACCGAAACTGCGCAGCGTGACGCAGATCATGGCCACGGCCCGCAACCTGCCAGCCGATGTCCAGGCCCCGGCCAAGCAGCTCGACCCGGGCACCACCGAAGTGGTCAACGCCCTGTTCAAGGAACTGCAGGCCATCTTCCCAGCGTGGAAGCAGGCCTGGCCGGATGACGAAGCCCTGAAGGCTGCCAAGCGCAGCTGGATCAAGTCCTTCGTCGCCGCAGGTATCAATACGCTCGAGCAGATCCGCTTCGGCATCCAGAAGTGCCGGGTGCTGGGTACCGACTTTGCCCCGAGCAGCGGCAAGTTCATCAAGCTGTGCCAGCCAACCCCGGAAGAGATGGGCATTCCGCCGCTTGCGCGGGCCTTGGCAGAGGCGCTGGAGAACTTCCACCCCAGCAGGGCAGGTTCCCGCACGTGGTCGCACGCAGCTGTGCGTCACGCGGCCCTGCAGTGTGAGGCGCAGAACTTGGGGTCGATGGAGGTGGAGCGGGCCGAGAAGGTATTCGCCCGGGCCTACGACATCACCATTCGCATGCTGGTGGCTGGCGAGCCACTGGGCGACATCGCCACCGGCATCGCTCACGACAGCCAGAAGGGCGCCGCCCAGCTGGCCGACGAGTACGCCGCCCAGAAGCAGGTCCGCCTGCTTGAGATCCAGCAGATCCCAACCAGCGCCGCCGCATGCCGTGCACACCTGCTGGCCAAGTTGAACATCAAGCGCGCCGGGCAGCCGGCCGGGGAGGGGGTGTGAGCATGTCCGATCAACAACTGCTGGAGCTGGCGGCCATGGCTGCCGGCATTGGCCCGGTGCTCTGCTACGAATCAGCGCGCAATTGCCTGCGCATTGGCAGCCGCGACTCATACCGCCTGTGGCGCCCATTCACTGACCACGCAGACGCGTTCCGTCTGGCTGCGGCTCTGGAGCACGCAATCCAATACGTGACGCATGAATTGCCGGAGGACGAGATTGGGGTAACCCGCAGAACGGTAGACGTAGAGGCTACGTGCAGAGGCATCGTCATTGCAGCTGCCAACTACGGCGAATTCATGCAAGGGGGCCAGTAATGCGCAAGTTCAATCCCCGAGGTGCTCAAGCCTGGATGATTCGTCGCCCGTGGCTTGCTCGACTTTACCTGATGGCGCTGCTCCCGTTCATGCCGATCATTTTCTCTGTCGCGATCCTTTGGCAGAACCGTCGAGATTTCCGGGAGATCCCCGAAGCGGTCTCTGCCATTTTCCTGCCCTGGGAGAAGCACTGATGGACACCAACAAGATGCGCGACACCTACGAGGCGTGGGCCATCCAGGATGCTGCCAGCGTCGGGCGGGGCCTGGTGATCGACCGCGAAGGCGACTGGTACATCGGCAACGACGCCCAGTTCCTCAATCTTGGCTGGGCCTCCTGGCAGGCCTCCCGCGAGGCCGTGGTGGTGGAGCTGGGTGCGCCATCGCATTGGGTTGCCGACTACGCAGCCTGTGGCGGCGGCATGACCGTGTTCGATGCCGAGAAGGCTGCCAAGGTGACCGACCCAATGTGCTCGAAAACCCCTTCTTACACGATCCATGCGCTGGAGAAAGCTGGCCTGAAGGTGGCGCCATGATCGCCGCCTACTTCCTGATCGTTCTTTTCACTGCCGGCAAGGATTCGGCGATGACCTCCGTACCGATGGAGTCGGCCGAGGCATGCCAGCAGGCTGCTGCGCAGGCCAAGGCCGACCTTGAGGGCACTTTCAGCATCGTGCGCACCAGTTGCGTGAGGGGCAGGCCATGACTGACTTCGAACTGATTTTCGTGATCCTGGTGTGCTGGGCCATGGGTATGCAGCTGGGCTATGCCCTGGGCTTCCATCGCGCCTGCAATCGCCTGATTCCAGAACTTAACCAAGAGCGCGAGACCGTCGCTCGGCTGAAGCTGCTGGCGCGCATGCAGGGAGAGCAGTCATGAAGATCGCAATTGGAATCCTTGGCGCACTGGTTTTGGCTGGGTGGCGCTTTCCGTCTCCGCTCGACGCCAGAGATCGCTACGTGCGTCCAGCGCACACCTTCAGCAATTGGGGTGTGCAGCCATGACCATCGACAAAGCCGAAATCATCAAGGCGCTAACTGGAAAAGATCAGCCGTACAAATCGCCATTTGCAGAGGGTCTTGAGGCTGCTTCATCCGGCACCCCTTGGACCCAATGCCCTTACACCGGCGCGAATCAGGACTACGAACGCGGTGAATGGCTGCGAGGGCACAGCGCCCATGGGAGGTTTGCATGACCATCGACAAGCAAAAACTGAAGGCGCTGGCTGAGGCTGCGCGCGATTACTCCGGTTCTGACCTTATCGAACACGAAAGCCGTTACAACGCTCTGGCATGCGAGGTTGACCCGGTAACCGTCCTGACCCTGCTCGCGGAGATCGAGCGGCATGAAGCCTGGCGCACCGCATTCCTTGCCGAGCGCGATGCGCAGATGCGTCAGCGTGACCAGCTCAGGGCTGAGAACGAGGGTCTGCGCAAGGCGCTGCTGGAAGCATCCGAGGAAGTGGCTACCTGGGGCGCTTATGCAAGTGAGTACTTCCAAGAGAAGCACGACCTCGCCGGGTGTGTTGCGAAGATTCATGCGGCGGCCATGGCCAAGGAGGCGAGCCATGGCTGACCGCATCAGCGTCAACAGCCAGGCCAAGCTCTCCGAGGCTGTGACCATGCTCACCCGCATGTTCCGCGACAAGAAGTTCGTCGTGGTCAGCATGCGCCCAGGCAAGGACCGTACCCTGGACCAGAACGCATTGTGGTTCGCCATGTACGACCGGATCGCCAAGAGCACCGAGATGGGCGACATCGAGGACGTGCGCCGGTACTGCAAGCTGCACTTCGGCGTGCCGATCATGCGCGCAGGTTGCGAGGAATTCCGCACCGGCTGGGCCGAGTCGTTCATCCACCTGCCGTATGAGGTGAAGCTGCGCCTGATGGGGCCGTGCGCCATGTTCGGGCCGGATGGCTTCCCGGTGACCCGCCTGTTCGACCGGGCCCAGGGCTGCCAGTACACCGACCGCATCGTGGCCGAGTTTGCGCCGCAGGGTGTGGTGTTCAGCGACTTGCTCAGCGAGGAGGCGGCATGACACTGGCCAAGGAGATCAAGCCGAAGAAGTGCAAGGCGCCCGGCTGCGGCAAGCCCTTCAAGCCGACCATGACCACGCAGAAGGTTTGCAGCATCGCCTGTGCTAAGGCCATGGCCAAGGACCCGAAGCTGCAGAAGATCGCGGCCAAGGCCATCACGAAGCAGGCCCGCCAGGACCTGCAGGAGCGCCAGGAGAAGCTGAAGACCCGCCGCGAGCACATGGCCGAGGCGCAGACTGCGTTCAATGCGTACATCCGCGAGCGTGACGCCGGCCTGCCGTGCATCAGCTGCGACTCGAACCCGAGCGACCACGACCTCATCACCGGCAGCCGCTGGGACGCCGGACATTATCGGTCGGTTGGCGCGTGCGCAGAACTGCGCTTCGAGCCACTGAACGTCCACCGCCAGTGCGTGAAGTGCAACCGGAACCTGTCGGGTAACGCGGTCGAGTACCGCATCCGCCTAGTGAAGCGCATCGGCGCCGATCAGGTTGAATGGCTCGAAGGGCCTCATAAGCCCCAGCGCCTGACCATCGAGGACCTGCAGGCCATCAAGGCACTGTACAGGCAGAAGCTCAAAGACCTGAGGAGGGCAGCGGCATGACGCCAGCGTGGGGATTTTTGATTATGGCCGTTCTCATGGTGGTGGCCGGTGTGGCGCTGTCATGGGCAGGCGCCGTGCGCCGCAAGCGGTACGCGGAAGAGTTCCTGGTGCGCCGGGCTGAGAAGAGGGGAAAGGCATGCAACTGAATAGCGCACGACAAGCTTGGCACGACTGCCTGTATACCGCCTGGGATAGCCAGGGCTTGTTCATCGAACAGCTCGGGTTGCTGGGCACCATGATCCAGACCACGGAGAAGCAGCGGAAGGCGAGCCACGCGGTGCACCAGGCGCTGGCCGGCGGTGTGCAGGCGGCTATCGGCAAGCTGCCCGGGCGCAGCAAGGCCTTCGGCAACTTCATGTACTCGCCGCGGTTGGACGCCGACACGCAGGAGGATGCAGAGGAGGCCGTGTTCGTTATGGTCCAGCAGCGCTCTCCGCGCATGACCGCCGCCAAGCGCGAGAAGCTGGAGTATGTGGTGAAGGGCGTCATGACCCGGTACCGGTACATGCACCAGGGCGGGCAGTCGGCCAATGATGACCCGCTGGAGTCGCCTGAGGGCTTCCGTGCCTGGCTGGATGCCCACTATGGGGTAAGGCTGGAATCGGTCCGCTGGGAGCGAGAGTGGGGCGGATATGTGCGCCTCGCGTTCGAGTGCTGCGAGGATCTGGACAAGGAAGCACTGAGTCCGGTGGCAGCCGCAATTTACGAAATGCGCAGGGCCGCTTGAGGCCCTATTGCGTTCCCGCTCGGCTGGTGGCATTATTTCGCCATCCTGATAATTTTGCCTCCGGCAAAAACTCAAATTAACCCGGCCATTGCGCCGGGTTTTTTATTGCCCGAAGAGGGCCTCAAGAGTCCCGACGCCACCTCTGGCGAGGTCAGATTTTTTTTGTGTAGCACGGAACGTTTTGATGGCGCTATGATTCTGATAGGTTGCTAACTAAACAAACATGGAAGACCGTGATTATGAAAACCGTTCTAGCTGCTGCAGCACTGTCCCTTTTTGCTGCGTCTGCCGGAGCAGCTGAGCTTTCCGGTGCGCTGGGTGCGACAAGTCAAGGCGGCATTACGGCGCGTGCAGGCGTTGGCTTTAACTGGGACAAAAGCTGGTTTGAATCCAGTACTGGCCGTCTAACCGGTTACTGGGATGCTGGGTATACCTATTGGGAAGCAGGAGATGCTTCCGGTGGCGCTCACTCGCTGTCCTTTGCGCCAGTTTTCGTTTACGAGTTCGGCAGCGGTAACGTGAAGCCATTCGTTGAGGCTGGCATCGGCCTGGCGGTCTTCTCTGGTACGTCCGCAGGTGACCAGGACTTTGGTTCGGCCTTCAACTTCGAAGACCGCATCGGTGCGGGCTTGAAGATCGGCGAGACGCAGAAGGTTGGCATCCGAGCGATTCACTACTCCAACGCTGGCATTAAGCAGCCCAACGACGGTATCGAGTCGTACTCGCTGTTCTACAGCCACCAGATTTAAAAAAGCACGATCCCTCTTTGCCCGCCCTGTGCGGGCTTTTTTATGCGGATGACACGCTCAGGCAGCTGGGCTAAGTCGGTAGTGGCGTCGATCAAAGCCGTGCGCTCCCTGATCGGCTACGCGGTGAGAGTCTGGGGTATGTGGCCCAGCGATCCAGGCCACCAAGCCGGGTAAGCACCGGCCCTCCGCACCCATTCCAAGCCTCGGTATCTGCCGGGGCTTTTTCGTATCTGGAGTTAGCAAATGTCCGAAACCAACGAAGCCATCGCGTCATTGCGCTCTAGTGTTGATGTGGTACACGCCATGCTGGCCCGACTTCAAGCCCAGGCGGCCGACCTAGCCTCTCGGGTAGAGTCACTCACCGCGCTGATCCAATCGGAAGTTGCCGCTAGGGTCGCGGCCGATTCTGCGCTTGGCGGTAAGGTTGATGCCCTGCAAGCGCAAATCGACAACTTGCAGAGCAAAGTCTACAGCGGAAGCTGACTCAGTCTCGATGTTGGTTTTTAGCGTGCTGAATCGCCGCGTCACGGACTTGAGCGACTGTCATGTTTTCGTACTGAATTGGCGGTATTGGCAAGGTCACATTGATGTTCAAAGTGTCGTTGACCTTGACTGATACCCGCATACAGGCCTGATCAAAGCCAATTGATTGGATTTCCGGTTTCATGCTGTGTGACTCCATGGTGTGAGAACCCTGAAACATAGCACGAAGCCACTACCCGCCCTGTGCGGGTTTTTTATTCATAGCTCCCCGCAACGGGAGGAATCGAGATGGCCCATATGCCAGAGAAAGACCCATCCTTCTGGGTGCTTGTACTGACAGCCCTGAGAGAGAACGGCCTGGCGATGGGCCTGACATTCGCCCTGACCTGGTTGCGTATTCAGTACGACGGCAAGGAAACCCGCCCAGTCCGCCAACTAATCGAGGCAACGCTTGGCGCGCTGATCGTGATGGTGGTCGGACTGACTGTGAAGGAATTCGGCCTCAGCATAGCCTGGTCGTTCGCCACCGCTGGCTTTGTCGGCGTGCTTGGCGTTGAGCAGGCTCGCCAGCTTGGCAAACGCTGGGCTGAACGAAAGGTCGATGGGCCCTAACCCGCGCCACAAATTGGAGATGCGCCGTTTCGTGGCGCGAGGAATGGCCAATGGCTTCGGTAACTGCTCATGTCGTCTGCCGCCAGCGGTGGTGGCTGACATACTACTTGGCCGGTGTTCTGGCCCTGGCACAGCTGACCCGTCGTGAGCCATGCCTGGAGCGTGTCAGCTACTGGGTGGGCCGCGGCATCGAGATCGAGGTTCACCCTGAATGACCACCATCGCCTACAAGGACGGCGTAATCGCCTACGACTCCCGAGTCACCCGAGGCGACCTCATCACCGACGATGATTGCGACAAGTGCATTGAGCGCGATGGCGTGAAGTTCTTCCTGACAGGCGCCGTCTGTGACTATGACGCTCTGGTGGGGGCCTATTTCGGCACATCCCCATCGGGGAAGGTCGACGCTTCTGCAATCGTCCTTCACGACGGCAATCTGATGATGGTTGCCGTAGACGACGATACCGGCCTGTGGAAGTCGCCACTCAAGGCAGACCGGCCGTACGCCATTGGCAGCGGAACGCCATACGCATTCGCTGCGATGGACATGGGCGCATCTGCCGAGAAGGCCGTCGAGATGGCGGCAAGGCGCGATACAAGCACTGGTGGCAAGGTCCGCACGCTTCGTATCGACCGAGATCAATAAGGATTCGACATGAGTACCAAGCAACCCGACTGGGAGGCGATCGAACGAGCCTACCGGGCCGGCGTGCTTTCCGTGCGAGAGATCGCAGCCGCCCACGAGGTTTCCCATACCGCCATCAACAAGCGCGCCAAGCGCGATGGCTGGGACCGAGACCTGAAGGCGAAGATCAAGGCCAAGGCCGATGCACTGGTTTCCAGGCGAGAGGTTTCCACAGAGGTTTCCAGCAAACAGGCGGAAACCGAAAGGGAGATCATCGAGCTCAATGCTGAGGTCATCGCCAACATCAGGATGGCGCACCGGGGTGATATTTCCCGGAGCCGCCGGCTGACAAACAAGCTGCTGGATGAGCTGGAATCGCTGACGGATGAGCAGGGCACCATCAAGGAACTGATCGATCAGCTGAAGGATGGCGACCACGAAGACGGCGAGGCGATGGCCGATGTGCTGGCTCTGGCCAAGAAGATGAGCGCGCTGCCTGCCCGGACCAAGACCATGAAGGAATTGGCCGAGACGCTGAAGACGCTTGTTGCCCTGGAGCGCCAGGCTTATGACCTCGACGTCAAACAGGGTGGTAGCGAGGAAGACACTCTATCCAAGCTGATGGATGAACTATCGAAGGACGCCTGACCATGAAGCCCGAGCACCTGAAACTGCTCCGGGACCGGTTCTGGCGGCTGAACAACCTGTATTTCATCACGGACAAGCAGGGCAAGAAGGTCCGCTTCCGCATGACGCAGGAGCAGATCGATTACTTCCAGGGGATGCACACCCGTAACATCATCCTCAAGGCCAGGCAGCTGGGCTTCACGACCCTGGTCTGCATCGTCCAGCTGGATGCCGCGCTGTTTGAGGCTGCCAAGTGCGCCCTGATCGCCCACACACTGAACGACGCCAAGCGGCTATTCCGAGAGAAGGTCAAGTATGCGTATGACAACCTTCCCAAGGAGATACGCGCTGCTAACCCTGCTCGCAACGATGCTGCTGGCGAGCTTGTGTTCAGCAAAGGCGGATCGCTCTACGTGTCCACATCCTTTCGGGGCGGGACTCTACGGTATCTGCACGTATCCGAGTTCGGGAAGATCTGTGCCAAGTTTCCGCACAAAGCCCGAGAGATCGTCACCGGCGCCTTTGAGGCTGTCGCCGCAGAGTGTTTCGTTACGATCGAGTCGACGGCGGAGGGGCGGGCTGGCTATTTCTTCGATTACTCGCAGAGCGCAGAGAAGCAGCAGCTGGCTGGTGTGCCCCTGGGCCTGCTGGACTGGAAGTTCTTCTTCTTCAGCTGGTGGCGGAACCCGCTCTACTGGCTTGACCCGACCGACGTCCTGATCTCGGACCGCTTGACCAAGTACTTCGACGACCTGGCCGCCAAGCACGGCATCGTCACCAACCCCGGCCAACGCGCCTGGTACACCGCCAAGGAAAAGACCCTCGGCGACGACATGAAGCGGGAATACCCGTCGATCCCTGCCGAGGCATTCCAGCAGACGATCGAGGGCGCTTACTACGCCAAGCAGTTCACCAAGCTCTACGCCGCCCAGCGCATCGGGAAGCTTCCGGACAACAGCCACCTGCCGGTGCACACGTTCTGGGACATCGGTGTGGGCGACTCCACGGCCATCTGGTTCGTCCGGATCGTCGGCGAGGAGTATCACATCGTCGATTTCTACCAGAACAGCGGCGAAGGCCTGCGGCACTACATGAAGGTGCTAAAGGATCGCGGCTACGAATACGGCGAGCACTGGGGACCGCACGACATCGACAACCGGGAATTCGGTAGCGACGGCAAGACTCGGCGTGAACTCGCTCGAGAGGGCTACGAGATCGACGGCGAGAAGTATCGAATGACCTTCCAAGTCGTTCCGAAGCTCGGCGTTGACGAAGGTATCGAGCAGGCGCGCGAGATCCTGCCCAACTGTGCTTTCGATGAGGCCAAGTGCAGTGAGGGCATCACCGCGCTGGAGAGCTATCGCAAGGAGTGGGACGACAAGCGCGGGTGCTGGAAGGACAAGCCGCTTCATGACTGGTCCTCGCACCCGGCTGACGGGTTCCGCTATTTCGCCGTTGCCATGGCGCGACGTAAACGCACAGGCGGTGTCCGCCGCATCGGAGGTTTGGCGTAATGCCTGTTCAATCCACCAACCCTGACTACGACGCTCACATCGAAGAGTGGCGGATGATGGACGACGCCCTGGAGGGCGAGGGCGCTATCAAGCGCAGCCCGCGCAATCTGCCCAAGCCCGGCGGCATGGTCGAGGCGGAGAAGCTGGACGGCCAGGGGAATGCCTACCTCTACCGGAACTACACCGATCGGGCCCAGTACGAGCACTGGGTTCGCGATTCGCTGCGCTCGATGATGGGCCTGGTCTCCCGGCTCATTCCCGAGGTGAAGCTGCCCAACGGGCTGAAGGACCTGGAAGAGAACGCTACGGCCGACGGCTTCGGCTTGACCCAGCTGTTCCTGCGCGTCGTGCGCCAGGCTATCTCCCATGGCCGAGTGCCGCTGGTAGTGAACGTGGATGACTCCGGCCAGCCGTACTTCGCCACCTACGCGGTGCGCAACGCCATCAACTGGGACACTGCCGACCAAGGCGGGCGCCAGGATCTGGTGTTGGCCGTGTTCCGCGAGTTCAGGAAGAAAGCCGAGGACCGCTACAGCCACGATTGCGAGACGGTTTTCCGCGAGTTCTACATGCTCGACCAGATCTGCTATACCGCCGTGCGCAACGAGGCCGGCGAACTGATCGAGCAGGACCGCCCGCTGGGTACTGTCGGTACCGACAACCAACTGGTGCGCGGTCTCGAGTACATCCCGGTGATCTACTGTGGGTCTACCGACAACTCGCCAGACGTGGATGAAATCCCGCTGCTGACGATGGCGCGGGCGGCACTGAAGTCGTACCAGCTCAGCGCCGACTATTTCACCGCGCTGCACCAGACCAGCCATCCGCAGCCGTGGGTATCTGGCCTGGATGAGAGCGTGGAACTCAGCGTCACCGGCCCGTCTGCCGCTTGGGACCTCGGCCCGAAAGGCCAATGCGGCTACCTGGAGTTCCAGGGGGCCGGCATCGAGGCCGTTCGCACGGCGATGGAAGACCAGAAGAATGCAGCCCTTGAAGCTGGCGCCAAGGTCATGGACGTTTCCGGTACGGAGTCGGGCGAGGCCCGCAAAACTCGCCAGAACGACCAGCACGCCACACTGCACAGCATTGTCATCACCGCGGCGGCCGCCATCGAGCAGGCCCTGCGATACGCAGCAGAGTGGACGGGCTACAACCAGGATGAGGTCGTTTTCACGGTCAAGCCAGAGTTTGTGATCCCAGAGGTCAACGCCCAGGTCCTGGCCGAGCTGCAGAAGAGTGTCATGGCCGGCACCATCAGCGCCGAGACCTACTGGCAGTACCTCACCACCGGAAAGCTTCCCGAGCGCCCCTACGACGAAGAAGCCGAGCTGATAGGCGACGAGCACGGTGCGGGCGGCGTCAACCTGGACAAAGACGATGGCAATGAAACCGGAGCAAACGGCGGACGAGAAGCTGCTGGAGCAGGTAAGCCGCCACTCGGTACTGCTTGAGCGGCTCAAGGCTGGCGAGGTCAAGAAGTTCGAGACCTACCTGCGCCGGGCCGATGCTCATGTCCGCGACCAGCTCACCCGTAAGGAGCTGACCACCTACAGCCGCAGCCGGCTTGAGGAGTTTCTTGGCCGGGTGGGCGGCAAGCTGCTGGAAATCTACAAGGCCTTCAGCGACCGGATGCAGTCCGACCTGGTGGATATTGCGCAGTACGAGGCTGCATTCGAGGGGCGCAGCCTGGCGACGGCGCTGCTGATAGACGCGGCCATGCCGGCGGATTCGCTGCTCAGGGCGGCGATCAACACGCAGCCCCTGCAGGTGGCCGGGGTGGATGGCGGCAAGCTGCTCAAGCCATTCCTGAATGGATGGACGCGCATCGAAGCGGACAGGGTAACCAATGCCATTCGGATGGGGGTCGTCCAAGGCCAGACCAACGCGGAGATCACCCAGGCCGTGCGCGGCACGGCGGCGCAGAACTTCACGGACGGCGTACTGGCGGTCACGAACCGAAGCGCCCGGGCCGTCGTCCAAACCGCAGTTCAGCATGTGGCCACCACGGCGCGCATGGAAACGCTCAAAGCGAATGCCGAGGTGGTGCCCGGGTATCGAATCGTTGCCACCCTGGACCGAAAGACCAGCGTGCAGTGCCGGAGCATGGACGGCCGCGAATTCGAGATGGGCAAGGGGCCTGTGCCCCCGTTCCACATTCACTGCCGGACCACCATCACGCCGATCACCAAGTTGTCGGCGCTGTTCGGGCAAGGCGCCACGAGGGCGGCAGTGGGCGCTGATGGCGGCGGTCAGGTCTCTGCAAGCCTCAGCTACTACCAGTGGCTCAAAACGCAGCCAGCGGCCTTCCAAGACGCCGCGCTGGGGCCGGTGCGCGGCAAGCTGTTCCGCGATGGCGGGCTGACTGCCGAGCGCTTCGCCGGCTTGCAGCTGGACAAGAACTTCAAGCCGCTGACGCTGGACCAGCTCAAAGAGTTGGAGCCGCTGGCGTTCGAGCGGGCAGGGATCAACTGATCCGCGCCACGAAACTTCGGGCCACCCTTTTGTGGCGCGCATTCCAGGCCTCGCTATCGCGGGGCTTTTTCTTGCCCGCCAGGCGGGCCAACCAATCCCAAGGGGATAGCCACATGCCTTTTGACTTCGACCCGGCCGCCCACGGCCTCACCCTCGACGAAACCCAAACTGCCGCGCTGAAGGCAGCGCTGGGCGGCGAGGTGCAGAAATTCCTGGACGGCGAGGTCTCGGGCCTCAAGTCCAAAAACACCGAGCTGATCGGCTCCAACAAGACCATCAAGGCCGAGCTGGACAAACTGAAAGGTCAGTTCGACGGCCTGGACATCGAGGCGGTCAAGGGTCTGCTGGCCAAGGCCGGCCAGGACGAGGAAACCAAGCTGATCGCCGAGGGCAAGCTGGACGAGGTCATCAGTCGTCGCACCGAGCGCCTACGCACCGACCTGGACAAGCAGGTCAAGGCCGCCAACGAGCGTGCGGACAAGGCCGAAGCCTTCGCCGCCAAGTACAGCGACAAGGTGCTGGCTGACTCCATCCGCGCTGCCGCCATCAAGGCCGGCGCGCTGCCTGAGGCTGCTGAGGACATCATCCTCCGCGCCCGAGGCACCTTCAAACTGAGCGAAGACGGCGAGCCTGTCGCCACTGACCGTGCCGGCGAAGTCGTGTACGGGAAGGACGGCAAGACCCCGCTGTCTCCCCTCGAATGGGCGGAATCGCTGCGCGAAACCGCTACCCACCTGTGGCCAAGGGCTCAGGGTGCCGGGCAGACCGGCGACAACAATGGCAAGGCCATGAAGAAATGGGGCGAGTACACCGAGGCGGAGCGCGCTGCGCTGGCCAGGGACAACCCCGATGCGTTCAAAAAACTCCAAGCCACCCAAGGAACCTAATCCATGGCCACGACCCAGCTGTCGGACATCTTCGTCCGCGACTACTACGGCGCGCTGGCGCCGGTGAACACCCCCGAAAAAACCGCCGTCTTTGAATCGGGCATCGTGACCCGCTCGCCGACGCTGGACAACATCGCCAACAACGGCCAGGGCACTTCCGAGATCAGCTACTGGCAAGATCTCGACGCCGACGAGGCGCCGAACATCTCGAACGACAACCCGGACGATTTGGGTGAGGTCGGCAAGGCCGAGCAAGGCAGCATGCGCGCTCGTACGCTGTACCTCAACAAAGGTTACGGTGTCGCTGACCTCACCGCCGAGCTGGCCAACAGCGAGCCGATGCAGCACATTCGCAACCGCTTCGGTACCTACTGGACCCGCCAGTGGCAGCGTTACCTGCTGGGTGCCGCCCGAGGCGTCATCGCCTCTAACATCGTCAACAATGGCGGCGACATGGTCAAAGACGCCGGTCCCAGCATCAGCGCCTCCGCATTCCAGGACGCAGCCTTCACCGCCGGCGATGCCGCCGACATGTTTGGCGCCATCGGTGTGCACTCGGTAGTAATGAATCAGATGGTCAAACAGGACCTGATTGAGTACCTGCGCGACTCGACCGGCAAAATCATCCTGGCAACCTATCTCGGCAAGCCGGTGTTCATGGACGACAGCCTGACCTACGCGCCTGGTCAGTTCCTGTCGATCTTCTTCGGTCAAGGCGCATTCGGCTACGGCGAGGGCACCCCGCACACTCCAGTCGAGATGCAGCGCAAGCCTGACGGCGGTAACGGTGGGGGCGCCGAGGTTCTGTGGGAGCGCAAGACCTTCATCCTGCAGCCTGCCGGGTTTAGCTGGAAGGGCAGCAACAACTTGAACCTGAGCCCGAATGCCACCCAGTACGCCAGCGCCGCGAACTGGGAGCGTGTATTCGACCGCAAGCAGGTTCCGTTCGCTGCTGTAATCAGCGGCACCGCCACCCCTTGATCCCATGATGCAGGGCGCTGACTTGGCGCCCTGCGCAGGAGAACACCATGAAAGTCATCTACACCGACAAGCCAGGCCGTGAGCGCGGCGTTTGTTATCGGCTCCTGAGCCAATTCTTCGGGGTCATCGACGGCGCAACGCATGTTGTGGTCGAAGGTGAGGCGCCTGAGATCGTCGAGGCCTACGAGGCGGCCGGCATCAAGGTTGGCGACCAATACGCCCAGGAACAGCCTGAAACTGACCCGCGCAAGATGAAGGTGCCCGAGCTGAAGGAGTGGCTCGCCACCAAGGGTATTGATTTCGACGCCAGCGCTAAGAAAGAAGATCTGCAAGCCCTGATTCCGCAGGAGTAAGCGATGACCGACTTCATCACCGTTGCTGATGTTGACCAGGCGCTCGGGCAGGGTTGGGCTGGCGACGGTGATGCGGTTCTCGCCGTTGCCATGGCCAATGCCTGGCTCACGGCCAAGATCAAGCGACCTGTGCCAGACCCGGTGCCTGACGCCATCGTGAGTGCCGGAGCGCAGGTGGCCAAGCTGGCTGCGGCCGGCAAGCTGTACAGGGATACCCAGCGCGAGGTGCAGAGCAAGACGGTTTCGGCCCAGGCTGGCACCTCGACCAGCAAGACGTACGTCGCGGGGTCTGTAGATCGCTCCGCTGGCGAGAGCTTCGCCCTCGACCTTCTCGCCCCATGGATCCGCCGCTCTGGCACTGTGATGCTCAAGAGGATTTGACCCATGGGCATGCGCGAAGAGATCCAGGCCGACCTGGCGGAAGCGTTCGATGATCCAGATGGCCTGGCCGATGCGGTAAAGCCGGTTTCAGGGAGCCGTACCGTAAAGGGCGGATACGACCCCGAGATTGGCGGCACCGTCCCGGCTTCGACCATCTATTACACCGGGCGCGGCGTGTTCGGCAGCTACCTGGCCAAAGAGATCGACGGGACCCGTATCCAGACCGAGGACGTGAAGTTGCTGGTGCTTCAGAACGAGCTTTTCGAGGGACAGGCCGGTGCCGCCACAGACGCCCCGGCGGCGCCCAAGATCGGCGACCAGGTGAGCGGCTACCGCGTGCTCAACGTTTCCGAGGACCCAACCCAGGCGACATGGACCATTCAGCTGAGGAAGTGACATGGCACGCAGCTCACACATGGTCCAGCGGTACGGCGGGCAGCAGGGCGACTTCGCTGAAGCCATACGGGCGTTCGCCGAGCAGGCTGAGCAAGCCTTGGACGCCACCTTCCGCGAAATCGTGATCGAAATCGGCAGCAGCGTCATCCGCATGTCGCCGGTAGGCAACCCGGAACTATGGGCGGCCAACGTGGCTCACCGGGCCAAGGCCAACAAGGCTGCCGATGACTACGACTTCAAAGTCGCGGTACGCAACACCCTGATCAACCTGAATCAGGACAACTTCACCAAGGCCGGCAGGCTGCGTAAAGGCGTGAAGTACGCCAAGCCCCTGACCAAGACCGAGCGAGAGCAGAACTTCGCTGTGAACGGCCTAGTTGCCGGCCAGGGATACGTTGGCGGGCGGTTCCGGGGCAACTGGCAGTTCTCCATCGACTCTCCGGCGACTGAGGAACTCGACCGCATCGATCCGTCGGGCAGCGAGGCCATTACCGCGCTCATCACCCAAGTGCAGGCGCTGACCATCGGCCAGACCGCGTTCATCGTGAACAACTTGCCGTATGCCATCCCGCTGGAATACGGGCATTCGTCGCAGGCTCCGGCTGGCATGGTCCGGGTCACGCTCGCAAACTTCCAGCGCATCGTCGACGAAGCCATCAGGAACAACCGCGTATGAGCCAAGCAAAGGCCCGCCAAGCTATTGAAATCAAGCTGATGGCTTGGGCCGCGGCGCGACCGATCCGTGTTGCGAACTTCGAACAGGAGTTCGTGGCTCAGCAGGGTGAAACATACCTGCAAGCGTTTCAGCTGCCGGGAGCAACTACCTGTCGTTATCTGGGCGGGGATGCCTACGAGTACGCCGGCGTCTACCAGGTGAGCATCGTTTGCCCGGCGGGTCAGCCACTGGCTACCGCTGAGAGTCTGGTCGAGGAGCTTTCGAGCCTCTTCCGAGTGGATTCGGAGCTCAGCCGCAACGGCTTCGAGGGCCTGGTCACCGAACCAGTTGACCAGGGGCCAACCATTACCGAGTCGGCGACCTACACGGTCCCGGCCAGCTTCACCTACCGCGGTGTCGCGGATCTACCGCCCGCTGGGGCATAACCAACCGCCGCCCGGCGGGCTATCAAGAGGAAACAAACCATGGCCGCACGCTTCCCGCTGCCAAACGGCGCCGTGCTGGAGATCGCACGCGTCATCGGCGCCGCCGTCCCATTCACCGCGCTGACCAATGCGAAGCCTCCGGTGGCAGCCGCTGCCGGTCACACCATCCAGAACGGCGACGTTCTGCTGGTCAACTCCGGCTGGGCGCTGATCAACGACCGTGCCGTTAAGGCATCCGCTGTTGCTGCTGACGCGTTCTCCCTGGCCGGCCTGGACACCAGTGATGTAGAGCGTTACACCGCCGGGGCTGGGGTTGGCTCTGTGCTCCCGGTATCCGACTGGGTGCAGATCTCCAAGGTAACGTCTTTCAACTCGGCCGGGGGCGAGCAGCAGTACGCTACTGTCGGGTACCTAGAAGACGACGATGACAAACAGTTCCCAACCAACCGCAACCCGACAACCCTGTCTATTGTGGTCGAGGACCAGCCCTCTGCGGCTTACGTTGAGGCCGTTGAAGGCTACGACTCTTCGAAAGAGCTTGCAGTTATTCGTCTGAAGCTGCGCAACGGTGACCATATCCTGTATCCAGGCTACGTCAGCATCACTCCAGATCCCACAATGGAGCGGAACAACGTGATGACCCGCACCATCAGCGTCGGCCTGTCGGCTCGCTCGCTTCGTTACCTGGCCGGCGCGTAAGGAATTCTCATGGCGAAGATCAAAATCGCGCAGAACCCCACTTTCGCTGCCGTGGTGCAGGTTCCGCGCATTGGCGCCGAGCCGGCACCGGTGGAATTCCAGTTCCGCTACATGGACCGCGTGGCCCTGTCCGCAATGTTCGACCGCTGGAACAAGGCGCGCGACGCCTGGGCGGAAAAGGCCCAGAAGGACGGCGCGACTTGGGAGGAGGTCACTACCGGGGAGATAGCCCTGCAGGCTGAGCAACTGGGCGAGATCGTTACAGGCTGGGACTTGGAGGACGAGTTCAGCGCCAAGGCCATCGTCGACCTGGTACGCACCTGTACCGGCGCACCGAAGGCAGTAATCGACGCCTACCAGGCCGCCTACAGTCCGGCCCGCTTGGGAAACTGAAGGCGGCGGCCCGGGCTTGCTACGAGCGCGGCCCGTCCGCTGAGCAACTGACGGCGCTGGGGCTGACCCTTGATGACATCGAGGAGGAGGTAGTGGAGGTCTTGCCGGATGCCTGGCCTGCCTTCCGCCTGTTCGATGCGCTGGGCACACAGTGGCGGGTGGCTTCGGGCGGCCCGTCCGGCCTGGACTACACCGCCATTCCTGCAACCGCCTCAATGCTCGGCATCAAGCGCCGCGACCTCACCGACATTTTCCCCGATCTCCGCGTCATGGAGGTTGAGGCCTTGGCCGTCATGGCCGAATCGATGGAGTAGATCATGACCACCATTGCCTCTCTCGGTCTTCAGATCGACTCCGGTGATGCCGTCGAAGCCAAGGACAACCTCGATCAGCTGACGGACGCCGGCAAGCGCAGCGAGGAGTCGGCTGGGCGAACCGGTCGAGCCTGGGAGACTGCCCTGGGCAGCCTGCAGGGTGACACCCGGCAGATCGTGCAGGAACTGCAGGCGCTCAACGCCAAGCAGACAGAGTTGGCGCAGCAGATGGCCACCGTGGGGCGCGCCGTTACCAGCGCTTCCACGGCATTCAGCAGCGCCGCGGCGAACATGGGCGCGTTCCGGACCGAGGCCGCGCAGGCGGGTAAGGTGCAGGAGGCGCTCACCACCGCCACTGATGCCGGTGCCCAGGCTGGCCGGCGCGCCGCTGAATCCGCCGACGAGCAGCAGGCCAGGATTCTGGCCGTGGCCAAGGCCTCGCTGGAGGCCAGCCAGTACGTTCAATCGCTCAACCGGGCAACCGAGCAGAGTGCCGAGGTAACTGCCCAGGCTAACGCTGTATTGTCGGACAGCGCCAGTCGTCAAGCGTCCATCAATAGCCGGGCCCAGGCCCTCATCGCCACAGAAGAGCGCCAGGCGGAGGCGGCGAAGAAGGCCGCCGGCGCGCATCGGGAAGAAGGCCAGGCGCTCGAGGAGTTGCTGGGCAAGATTGACCCGACTGTCGCAGCAATGAGCCGTCTGGACCAGATGGAACAGAAGCTCAAGGGCTTCCGCGCCAGTGGCGCGCTCGATGCGGAGACATTCGGCGAGTACCAAGCGAAGATCGACCAAGCGCGTACCGCCCTGGGCGGCGCCGACACCGCGCTGAACAAGACGGGCATGACAGCCAAAGCAACGGCTGCCGCGCTGCGCGGCGTGCCGGCGCAGTTCACCGATATCGTGGTGTCCCTGCAGGGTGGCCAGGCGCCGCTGACGGTTCTTCTGCAGCAGGGCGGGCAGCTCAAGGATATGTTCGGCGGCATTGGGCCGGCGGTTCAGGCGCTGGGCGGCTATGTGGCAGGCTTAGTGAACCCGTTCACCGTCGCCGCCGCAGCAGTTGGCGTGCTGGGTTACGCCTACTACTCCGGCAGCGAGGAGGCGATCGGTTTCCAGAAGGAACTGATCAAGACTGGCAATGCCGCCGGCACGACGGCGGACCAGATGTCGGGAATGGCGCGCCAGGTCGCCGCGACCGTCGGCACCACTGGTGCCGCGGCTGAAGTGCTCACCCAACTGGCCGGTAGCGGCAAGATCGCTTCCGACAGCTTCGTCGAGATCACCGAGGCCACCCTGGAGTGGCGCTCTGCCACCGGCAAGGCGGTCGAGGAGACGGTGGCCGAGTTCGTGAAGATCGGCAAGGACCCGGTAGCGGCTGCCAAGGACCTGAACGAGCAGTACAACTTCCTGACCGCTGCAACCTACTCGCAGATCGTTGCCTTGAAGGAGCAGGGCGACACCATCGGGGCGACCAAGCTACTCACCGATACCTACGTCGATACCATCAGGAACCGCAGCAAGGAGGTCACCGAGAACCTGTCGCTGTGGGAGCGCGGGTGGAAGTCGTTGAAAGGCGAGGTGGCCGCCACTGTCGATGCACTCAATGACGTTGGTCGGGATCAGGACATCGCGAGTCGGATCGTCGACATGCAACGCCAGGTCGCCGCGGCGCAGAGCGCTGTAAATGCCGACGCTGACGATATCGATGCCCAGAAGAAGCTCACCAACGCCAGCCTTGAGCTGAAAGGTCTGATTCAGCAGCGCGACACACAGCAGGCGATTGCCCGGGCCCGCGAGCTGGATGTTCAGCGCCAGCAGGCAGCCATCGTTGCAATCGGCAAGATCGATGCGCTGGAAAAGTCTGCCAGGACCAACGCCGAGAAGCGCGCTGATGCGCTGAAGGAGTACAACAAGTCGCTGGAGGCGATCCGCAAGGTCAGCCCGAACGACGAGCGCCTGAAGCCCGAGAACATCGCCCGTGTTCAGGCCGACATCGCCAAGCAGTTCAAGGACCCTGCCGGTCGCACAGGGTCGGTCGACCTCTCAGGCTTCAACGACCAGAAGAACGCACTGAGCGCCATCCTGGCCGAGTACAAGAACCACCAGAAGGAACTGGATGCGGCGCAGAAGGCCGGCCTGATCTCCCGGGAGTCGTACGCCGCCCAGCGAGCCGCAATCATCGAGCAGCAGAAGGCCGAGGTCACGAACGCCTACGAGGCAGAGATCAAGGCGCTGGAGGAGGCCAAGGGGCGAAGCAGTACCAGCGCCCAACAGCGAATCCAGCTCGACCAGAAAATCGCCGATGCCCGCGCGGCCATGGTTAAGGCACAGAAGGACGCCGATACCGAGCTTTCGGTGCTGGCGACCAATGAGCAAGGCCGGTTGGCCAAGCAGGCCAGGGCTGTGCAGACCTACACCGACGCCCTCGACCAGCAGGTCCTGGCGCTGAGACAGCAGGGGCAGCGCTCCGCCGCCAGCCTTGGGCTCGGTGATCGCCAGCGCGGCTTGCAGGATCAGCAGAACGGCATCACTGATCGGATGAACCAGCAGCGCCTGGACCTTGCCAACCAGTACGGTGACGGCTCCCGCGGCATGAGCCTCGATGAGTACAACCAGAAGCTGGCGGCCTTGAGCAAGACCGAGAAGGACCTGCAAGAAACCACCATAGCCAACTACGACCAGATGACGGCCGCCCAGGGCGACTGGCGCAAGGGGGCGTCGTCGGCCTTCCAGAACTACCTGGAGCAGGCCCGGGATGTCGCCGGGCAGACGAGGTCCCTGTTCACGAATGCGTTCAGCTCGATGGAGGATGCGGTTGTGAACTTCGCCATGACCGGCAAGTTCTCGTTCGCGGACTTCACCAAATCGGTGCTGGCAGATATGGCGCGCATCGCGACACAGCAGGCTGCTTCTGGGCTGCTGGGAAGTCTGGTGAGCTGGGGCGTGTCGGCTGCTTCCGCTTATTTCGGCGGTGGCACCGGTAACGGCATGGAGGCAGGGTCTGCAGGCGCGGTGTCGTCCAACCTTGGCGCGTCGCAGGCCGGCTATTCCAGCGCCTACTTCCCGCAGGCGTTGGGTGGCGCTTGGTCGAACGGCGTTCAGCTATTCGCCAATGGTGGCGCCTTCACCAACTCCATCGTGAGCACTCCGACCGCTTTTGGCATGGCCGGCGGCAAGCTGGGAGTGATGGGAGAGGCTGGTGACGAGGCTGTCATGCCCCTTACGAGAACGGCGGGCGGCCAGCTTGGAGTGATGGCGGTTGGCGGCGGTGGCGGCGGAACGGCGATCAGCGTGTCCGCGCCCGTTAGCATGGTGGTGGAGGACAGGAGTAGCGAGGGCATGCAACTTGATCAAGCGCTGCTCCAGCAGAACATGCAGAAGCAAATGCAGATGGCTGCCGAGAAGGCGGTCGCTGACTCATGGCGTCCAGGTGGCGTCAGCCATCGCAATACCAGCGGGAGGCGCTGATGGCCATCGAAAAATTCAGCTGGCCAACCCAGCGCGGGGAAACGCCGGAGATCAGCTACCGGACCCGCGAGTCACGCTTCGGCGGCGGGTACCGGCAGGTCGTCGGCGACGGACCCAATAACAAGGAAGACAGCTACCCCATCACGGTTACCGGCACGAAGGCTCAGGTTCGCAAGATCATGGAGTTCTTCGATAAGCATGGCGGGGCCAAAGCTTTTTTATGGACCACTCCGCTTGGCGATCTGGGTTTGTTCACCTGCAAAGATCCCAAGCCTACCCCGGTCGGCGGCGGTCGCTTCAAGGTTGCCGCCACCTTTGAGCGGGCCTTTCACCCATAAGGAACCAGTATGTCACTGATCAAGGACATCCAGACCCTGGAGCCTGGCAGCGAAGTATTGCTATTCGAGCTGGATGGCTCGGACTTCGGTGCCGACATGCTGCGGTTCCATGGCCATGCAATTCCGCATACCCCAGAAGAGCTGGCGGCAGCCGGCGCGAATGCCGATCAGTTGCCGGCCAAGTCAATCTGGTGGCAGGGCAACGAGTATGGCGCCTGGCCGATGCAGATTGACGGCATCGAGGCGAACTCGGACGGCACCGCGGTGAGACCCACGCTAACCGTTGGCAACGTCAACGGCAGGATCACGGCGCTGTGCCTTGCCTTCGACAACCTGCTCGAATTCAAGCTGACCATGCGCCATACGATGGCGCGCTATCTGGATGCTGCAAATTTCCCCGCAGGCAACCCGGAGGCTGATCCGACCGAGGAAGCGATCGAGGTCTGGTACATCGATCAAAAGGTGTCCGAGAACGGCACCACGGTAGCGTGGGAGCTGGCCAGCCCCGGCGATGTTGGCGGAGAGACGATTGGCCGGCAGATGACCCAGCTATGCCACTGGGCGATGACCGCCGGCTACCGCGGCCCCAACTGCGGATACACCGGACCTTACTTCGACCTCGACGGCAACCCCACGGACGACCCGGCCAAGGACCAGTGTAATGGCTGCCTCGACACCGGATGCACTGTCCGTCAC
Organism: Pseudomonas sp. NBRC 111130; assembly: GCF_001320485.1. Taxonomy (NCBI): domain Bacteria; kingdom Pseudomonadati; phylum Pseudomonadota; class Gammaproteobacteria; order Pseudomonadales; family Pseudomonadaceae; genus Pseudomonas; species Pseudomonas sp. NBRC 111130. Next base: position 45,922 of record NZ_BCBG01000001.1, on the reverse strand, counting down.
GGCCAAGGCAACCAACTGCCCTTCGGTGGCTTCCCGGCCGTTTCCCTCATCGCGCGGAGCTGACCATGCGCAAACACATCCTCGCCGCCGTGCAAGCGCACGCTGCTGCGGATTACCCGCGCGAGTGCTGCGGGCTGATCATCGCTGTTGGCCGCTCCCACAGGTATATGCCGTGTGAAAACGCCTCCGCCGACCCTGCTGAAGAGTTCCGGATTTCGCCGGAGCAGTATGCTGAAGCGGAAGACCAGGGCGATGTAATCGGCATCGTGCACTCCCACCCGGACGCAACTAGCAAGCCGTCGCCACGCGACCTTGCCATGTGCGAAGCCACGGGTCTGCCCTGGCACATCCTGTCGTGGCCTGAAGGCGACCTGCGTTCCATCACTCCCACCGGCCACACGCCGTTGCTTGGCCGGCCGTTCGTGCACGGCGCCTGGGACTGCTGGCAGGTGTGCGCAGACTGGTACAAGCGTGAGTGGGGCCTGGAGTTTCCCGCCTATGCACGGGAGGAGGGATGGTGGGAACAGGCAGGCGGCCCGAGCCTTTACGAGCAGGCTTACGAGGCCGCCGGCTTCTGCCGGGTCAGCCAGCCGCAGCGCGGCGACATGATCGTCATGGCCGTTGGGCGTACCGCCCACCCGAATCACGCCGGAATTTACCTGGGCGACACCGCGCAGCTGCCCGAGGAGCATGCCCAGGCCTTCGGGCCAGGCCCCTTTATGCTGCATCACCTGCTCGGAAGACCATCAGAAATCATCGTGTTCGGCGGTCCCTGGCTAGACCGGACGCGTCTTGTGTTGCGTCATCGGGACGCGAACTGAAGCGGCTAAGCCGCGGGAGTGCTAATGACCCATTCACCAACACCTGCATTGGAAGAAGTAAATAAAAGGATCGAGACCTTGGAGGCTCGACTCAGCATGGAGTCGAGCTTGAGGATGGCTTACGAGGCGCTGCTAACAGCGCGGGTCGAGGATTTGGCCGAACATATTAAGCAGTTGCAGCGATCTGCTTGAGCTTGGCTCGCGCGAGATCTTCAATTTCCTGGATGGAGTAGGCACCGAGGGGTTTCGTCGAAAGATCTAGCTCGACCATTAGTTGGGTGCCGGTTCCGTCGCTAAGACCTGCTACGGCTTTTGCAGGGATTACCAGGTTAAGCTGAACAAGTTTTGTAGCCATTGCATTCTCCATAAGGTATCTGCGCCTTGATGGCATGCCCCAGTCCATGGGCTTTCCGGCAACGGACCAGGGCGGTTCGTTGGAGGAGCAAAGCTACTATGGCGAAATGCTGGCGCGGTACTGGCATTTCATCCACGCTGGATGCTTGGCCAGGCCGGCTGGTACAGTCGCCGTTTTCAAGGGAGGGATGTCATGCGAGTTCTGATCGGAGCAGTGGGGCTGGCTTTGGTGGCTGGATGTGCAAGCGTTGCCGAAACGCGGAGTAATCCGCCACTCGTGGTTTTGGAGTCACATAAGCCAGCTAGAGATGTCGCGGAGTGTATTCGTGATAGTTGGCAGAGCACGACCGTCCTGGGCGCAAGCGTCGGCGGAATTCTGCAGTCATCTGGCAAGCGCTACTCGGTTCTCGCGCCAGATGCGCAGGCCCCTTTGCACCTCGTGGATGTAGTGCCAGGAAAGGATGGCTCCACGGTTCGATATCATTTCTATCGCACATGGCAGTCACCGCTGGCGCGGGTCACCGACGCGGTTAAGGCCTGCGCCCAGTAAGCCACTCACTCTACTCAAGCCACCTTCGGGTGGCTTTTTTGTTTATGGAGGAAAGTAATGCCCCCCTTAGCGATTGAATATCAGCCAATGACCAACGTACTGCTATACGGCAAGCTTCGACAGTTCGGTCGGTGTTTCAGGCTCTCTGTTCGATCTCCTGCAGAAGCGATCAAGGCCCTCTGTATCCAAGTACCTGGCTTTGAACAGTTCATTGCTAATGCCAAGGCGGAGGGTCTCGAATTTGCCATCTTCCGCGGACAGAAAAACTTGGAGGAAAAGGAGCTCGGTTTCGGAGGAAGTGGCGATATTCGCATAGCCCCAGTGATTGCCGGGAGCAAGCGTGCCGGCGTTCTGCAGACCATCATCGGTATTGCGATTGTGGCCTTGGCCTGGTGGAACCCGCTCGGCTGGTCTGCTGCTACTGCTCTCGCTGTTGGTATGGGTGGTGGCTCAATGGCAGTGGGCGGTGTGATTCAAATGCTGAGCCCGCAGGCTCAAGGGCTCAGCATGAGTGGCGCTCCCGAGAACCTGCCGTCCTACGCCTTCGGCAGCGCCAAGAACACCACCGCCAGCGGCAACCCTGTCCCTATCTGCATCGGCGACCGCCGCTGGGGCGGGGCGATTATCTCTGCCTCCATCGAGGCGCAAGATAAGGTCTAGTCAGTTGACTGCCTTGCACTTTTTCAGTACTTTTCAGCTACGTTGTACAAGTTGCATGAGATCGGCGCCTAACGGCGCTTTTTTTATGCCTGTAGAAATGCCAAAGCCCCGGACGTGAAAGCGTGTCGGGGCTTTTTTGTGCCCGCGAATCCCCTCGGGGATACCGGTGCAGGCTAGGTCAGATCAACCGAAAAGGGACGGTTTTGCTCCGCCTACGCCCCTGCCTGCACCGCCTTCTTCAGGCGGAAGGAGCTACCCATGAACAACAACGTCATTCCGTTCCACTATGAAGGCCAGGCCGTTCGCTTCAATAGCGAGGGCTGGGTCAACGCTACCGATGTGGCCAAGCGATTTGGCAAGCGTCCAGTGGATTGGCTCAAGCAGGAAGATACCAAGCTGTACATGCAGGTGATGGCGGATGCTTTGGGCTTAGACACCAAAGTGACTCAGGGTCACTTTGGTCTGGTGCGTACTGCTCGCGGCGGCAAATCTCCGGGGACATGGCTCCATCCGAAGCTGGCGGTCGTGTTTGCGCGATGGCTAGATATGAAGTTCTCAGTCTGGTGCGACCTGCACATTGACGCTCTGCTGCGCGGTGAGCTGAATGAAAAGCAGCAGTTCGATCGTGCTTGCCGCGCGCTGGACGATGGACAGCAGGTCGCCAGCCTAAGTGGACGCGAACTGGCTCGATGGAAGGGGCGCAAACCCGCTCTGGTTCATCAGGTCGAGTACTGGCGCGAACAACTTCAGATGACGTTAGGACTCGATGCGGCCTGAGCGCCGCTCGACATAGCAACCGCCTCCGGGCGGTTTTTTATTGCCCGGAGGAAAGCATGGGCCCAGCAGATCAACTGGATATCACTGGCGCCAAGGGCGGCAGCAGCAAGCCGAAAACGCCTGTCGAGGCTCCTGACAGCCTACAGTCGACCAACATCGGCAAGATTCTAATTGCCGTGGGCGAGGGTGAGTTCGACGGCGCTCCCACTGACCGTGACATCTTCCTCGACAATACCCCGATCGTTGATACCAGCGGCAATGTGAATTTCCCCGGGGTGAAGTGGGAGTGGCGACCAGGTTCGGTCGAGCAGGACTACATCCAAGGCATCCCGGCGATCGAGAACGAGACCACCGTTAATGTGGAGCTGCGTAGCGACAATCCATTTGCCCGCGCTCTGAGCAACACCCAGCTCTCGGCTGTGCGCGTGCGAATGGTCTGGCCGCGCCTGGCGCAGCAGGACAGCAGTGGCAATACCAATGGCTACCGCATTGAATACGCCATCGATATCGCTACCGATGGTGGCGCCTATGTCGAGGCACACTTGGGGGCGGTGGACGGCAAGACCACCAATGGCTACCAGCGCTCGGTGCGCGTGAACCTGCCAAAAGCAACGTCCGGCTGGATGCTGCGCGTGCGTCGCATCACTCCGAATGCCAACAGCGGCACTGTGGCCGACACGATGACCATCGCTGGCTACACCGAGATCATCGACGAGAAGCTGCGCTACCCGAACACCGCGCTGCTGTACATCGAGTTCGATGCTCAGCAGTTCCAGAACATCCCGGCCGTGACAGTGAAGTGCAAGGCTAAGCGCTGGCCTGTGCCGAGCAACTACGATCCTATTGGGCGTACTTATACCGGCGTATGGGACGGCACCTTCAAGCAGGCTTGGACCAACAACCCCGCGTTCGCCACGTATGGTATCTGCGTGGAGGACCGTTTCGGCCTGGGCAAGCGCATCAAGTCGTGGATGGTCGACAAGTGGGAGATGTACCGCATTGCGCAGTACTGCGATCAGCTGGTGCCGGATGGGATGGGCGGGCAAGAGCCGCGCTATCTGTGCGACATGAACCTGCAGGGCCGCGCCGAAGCCTGGACGCTGCTGCGTGACTTGGCAGCCATCTACCGGGGTATGGTGTATTGGGCTCACGGCTCGCTGTTCATGCAGGCGGATATGCCGCGCGCCCAGGACATCGATTACGTCTTCACCCGGGCCAACGTGATCGACGGCGACTTCGTGTACGGCGGCGCCGAGCGCAACACCCACTACAGTCGGGCGCTGGTCAGCTATGACAACCCGGCCAACAACTATGACACCGACGTGATTCCGGTGACCGATTTGGCGCTCCAGCGCCGGTACCGGGACCGTCCGATCGAGATTTCGGCCATCGGCTGCACTCGGGCCTCCGAAGCCCAGCGCCGCGGCAAGTGGGCGCTGCTGAGCAACAGCCAAGACCGCACCGTCACCTTCAAAACCGGCATGGAGGGGCGCATTCCGCTGCCGGGCTACGTCATTCCTGTGGCTGACGAGCTGGTGGCGGGCCGTCCGAATGGCGGGCGGATCTCTGCGGCTGCCGGTCGCGTCGTGACACTGGACCGTGACACGCCGATCAAAGCTGGTGACCGCCTGATCCTGAACCTGCCGAACGGGACCGCCCAAGCCCGGACGGTGCAGTCGGTCAGCGGCCGAGCCGTCACGGTGACCGTTGCTTACGGCGTGCAGCCAGAGCCTCAGCTGCAATGGGCAATCGACTACGACGACCTGGCGGTGCAGCTCTTCCGGGTACTGAAAACGGTTCGAACCCAGGAAGGGGAGTACGAAATCACGGCGCTCGAGTTCAATCCGAGCAAGTTCGCGGCCATCGATACTGGCGCCAAGCTGGACGAGCGCCCGATCAGCGCCATCCCGATAACCGTTGTGCCACCGCCGGCCAGCGTCTCGCTGACTTCGGCCTACGCCGTGGATCAGGGCATCGCCGTCAGCACCATGACTATCGCCTGGCCGGCAGTGCAGGGCGCGGTAGCCTATGACGTGGAGTGGCGCAAGGACAGCGGCAACTGGGTACGCCTGCAGCGGACCGGAACCACCTCGGTGGACGTGGTCGGCATCTATGCGGGCGCGTACCTGGCCCGCGTGCGCGCCGTCAGCTCCTTCGACATCACCTCGATCTGGCGTGATTCGACGCTCACAGAGCTGAAGGGCAAGGAAGGCGCGCCGCCTGCTGTGACCTACCTGTCTGCCGAGCCGCTGATCTTCGGTATATCGCTCAAGTGGGGCATTCCGCCCGGTGCGGAGGATACCCAGCGCACTGAGATCTGGTACGGCCCAACGAACAGCCTGGAGGCGGCTACCAAGTTGGCCGATCTGGCCTTCCCTCAGACCGAGTACGTGATGCAAGGTCTGGCTGCGGGGGTGTCGTTCTTCTTCTGGGCTCGACTCGTCGACCGGACAGGAAACATTGGCCCCTGGTACCCAGTTGGTAATGGCGTGCTGGGTCAATCAGGCTCTGACGGTGGTCCTGTGCTGAGCCTGCTGGGAGGGCGTATCACTAAAAGCGAATTGGGTCAGGATATTCTGGAGTTGATTACCCAGATCCCGGGCCTACAGGATCAGATCGACGCGCTCGGTGGGCTTCAAGCCTACGTCAAAGAGCAGCCGTACCAAAAGGGGCAGATGGTTGTTGGCGATGGACGAATTTACCAGGCCAAGCAGGACATCCCTGCAGACCCAACCGGGGCGAGCGCTCCCCCGAATCCCGCCTTGTGGGATGACGTGGGCCAGTCCCTTGAAGCCGCCAATGGCTTGGCCCAACAGGTCGCGACCAACACCGCTGATATTGCCGAAGTAGACGGGAAGGTAACGGCCACTGCCGGCAGCCTCCAGGCTTTGCGAGCCTCGGCCCGCGAAGACAATGGCGAGGGTGACCTGCTGGACGCTCTGAAGGGATGGGATAGCACCGCGAGCTATGCCCAGGAAGTCAAGGTCCTGGCTGAGGCTGACTTTGCGCAGGCACAGCGCACGACAGCACTCGACGCCCGGGTCGGAACGAATGAGGCAAATCTCACCGAGCTTGAAAGCGTTGTAGCGACGAACGAAAGCGCCACAGCTTTGAAGATTTCCCAGCTGGGCGTGACCGTTGGCCAGAATACGGCTGCCATTCAAGAAACGTCGAAGGTTACGGCTGATCTGTCCGGCGACCTCAGTTTGATGTGGAGCATGAAGTTCCAGCTGAATGCGAGCGGACAGTTGGCCTACGCAGGCATTGGGGCAGGCATCAAGAACGGGCCTGGCGGGCTGCAGTCAACACTGCTTTTTACCGCCAACCAGATCGCTTTCGCCAATCCAACCACCCCGGGCGCGATGGATTATCCGTTCATCATCAGTAACGGGCAGAACTTCTTGGGCTCAGCCTTCATCCAGGACGGCACGATCACCAACGCCAAGATCGGCAGCTACATCAGCTCGACCAACTATGTGGCTGGTCAGTTGGGATGGATCTTGAGCAAGGATGGCACCTTCGAGATCAACGGCAGCGTTGCAGGCCAGGGTCGATTACTGATCAACAACCAGCGGCTGCGCATCTATCACGCCAACGGCAATCTGGCGATCGACTTGGGAGTGAACGTATGACGGCAGGCCTGAAGGTCTATGACCCGAGCGGCCTGTTGTTGCTCGACATGACCAGCTCGATCAGTCAGATGATCGGCTACGTGGACACGGGGGCGGCCAACGGGTCGCTCTCGATTCCCCTGGCACCTGTGGGGAAAACGCTCTTCTACGCCATCACTGAGCTTTCTGCCCAGAACAAGTACTTGGGAAAACGACCTGGTGTGACGCTGGCGGTCGGGGTGTCCAGCGCAACACTGTCCTGGCAGTACTCATACCCCGGCGGGTGGGGATTTTACTCCCTGAATTGTCGAATTCATTACGGATATCGCTAATGTCAGCAGGAATGAAAGTTTACAAGGAGGACGGCAGTCTCCTGTTCGACACCGAGAAAATCACATACGGCTTGCTCAAGAGCGGCTATCTGTCATACCAGCTGAACTGGCCAAGGCTTGACTATCGTTCGCTCAACTTGCCCCCGAACGAGGGCAGCAGTTATGCGGAGTCTTCAACATCTGACCCCATTCATGGGTTTAGCGTGGTAGGGGCGGTTGCGCCCATTGTGTTCATTGTTGGTTCTGGAATAAGTTGTGGGTCGTCGAAGTCAGGGGATGTCACTACGTTTTATTACCTTGCGGCTAGCCCTTCAACTAAATTTTACTATTTCGACACAATGAGAGCTGGTGCCAGTGGTGCAGGGCTTAAGTGTTATGATACGTCCGGGAACATCACGTTCAATTCATTGCAGTATCCCTTGAACGTTATCGCATCGATCGCCGCTCCAGCTCCACCACCTCCAATTGTGGTAGGTGGAACAACAACCTATGGCGTCCCATTTGCCGGAGCTGCGAAAAGCGCAGAACGATTTGTGAACAGTGGTCCATATTATTGTGTGGCAAAGGTTTTCATACCGGTCGGCTCAGGTGAACTTGCTGTAAATACAACCTTTTCAAGGTCTATCGGGCAAGGGAAGATGGATTCCATGTCAGCGCCGGGTAATCCGTTTCCCGCTATTGTATATATGCAAGCCCACATGGATGGCGCTTATGGGGCAAATGGCGGAATCTATTTCATGGCATGTGACGCTGCCAGAACAACGATGTACCCCAGCAATACTTCGGCGAATAGATATTTCGATATCCCAACGGATAGATATCCTGAAGCGCTAGTTATTAGTACTGCGACTTTGCCTTTCCCATTCAATTAATAGGTGTGTTTATGCCATGGTACAGATCAGGCACGGTCGCGATCACGGTCGGCCAAACTTCGGTGGTTGGTACGAACACCGACTTCGCCGCGAATGCCAGGGTGGGGGATGCCTTCCAGGGGCCTGATGGTCGCTGGTATGAGGTGGCCAACATCGCGAGCGCAACGGTGCTGAGCATCCTGCCGGCTTACCAAGGGGCTACCGTATCCGCTGGTGGGTATGGCCTCGCTCCGATGCAGGGCTACGTCAAGGACTCGGCCGATGCGTTGCGGGCCCTCGTCAACCAGTATGGCGCCAAGCTGGCCGCGCTGGGCACCACGGGCAACTACGACATCTTGCCAGTGGCGAAGGGAGGGACTGGCGGCGCCACGGCCTCTGATGCAAGGACAAATCTTGGTCTTGGGTCCGTCGCGACAGATTCAGTGGTCCCTGTAGCCAAAGGAGGGACAGGGGGAACAACAGCTGCGGCAGCAAGATCAGGGCTTGAGCTCGGTGATGCATCGACCAAAAACGTTGGCACCTCAGCCGGCCAGGTCATGGGCGTCGGGGCAGGCGGATTACTTGGTACCGCTCCTTCAATCGCGAACCTGCACAACGTACTTAATACCGAGTTCCGCAGTGCGGCCGTTCCGTCGAACCAGCCACCAGGTGGGGATGGCTACTGGAACCTTATGCATATCCGAGCAGGCGTTGACGCTCGGTGGACCACCATCTTTGCTCAAGAAGTGAACGGCTATCGGCTCGCGTTCAAGACCGTGGCTGTCGATCAGTCTGCGGCTACTGGTTGGTCGATGATCTACCACTCCAACAACACCACTCGCGCCGCTGACGGCACTCTGAAGGCGATCTGACCATGGCAAGAGCAGCAATCAACATCAAGGGCGACGGCTCGATCCTCGATATCACATCGCTCGGCAAGTCGGATATCACTGTCGAACATCCCGGCCCCGGCCAGTACCTGGTCGCCGGAACGTTGGGCATGTGCCCGCCGCCGGAAGGCTGGGGGTATGTGATCAACCAGATGGACGCTGGCGCCTCGGTGACCACCACCTTTGCCGACGACGTGCTGCTGGTGAGCGTGGCCAAGGACGGCGAGCCAGCTGACCTGTTGCACAGCATCACCCTGCATGTGTCGGTGGAAGAGGCGCCGGTTCCACTGCCGCCTGAGCCGATACCGGCAGATCCGCTGCAGCAAGCACAGGAGGAAGTCGCCAGGCTGCGGGCGATCGCCGACGCCGCCATTGCGCCGCTGCAAGATGCTGTCGATCTGGAGGAGGCGACCGAGGCAGAGATCGCGCTGCTGAAAGAATGGAAGCGATTCCGCGTGGCGCTGAACCGCCTGCCTGAGCAAGCGGGCTACCCAGCAACCATCGACTGGCCCTCGCCGCCGGTCTGATCCGCACCGAACCCACCGACCGCCGCCTGGCGGTATTTTTTTGCCTGGAGAAAACCCATGACCCAATCCCAGCCCCGGGGCGTGCGCAACCGCAACCCTGGAAACATCGATTTCAACCCGCGCAATGACTGGCAAGGCCAGATCGGCAAAGAGCCCGGTGGCCGCTTCGCCATCTTCGACACGCCAGAGAACGGCATTCGTGCCCTGGGTAAGCTGCTGATCAACTACCGGGGCAAGGACGGCATGCCCGGCGTCGGCGGGAAGGGAATCGACACGGTGCTGGAGACCATCAACCGCTGGGCGCCGAGCAACGAGAACGACACCCAGGCTTATGCCTCGGCCGTGGCCAAGCGCATTGGCGTGAGCACCACTGACCCGATCGACATCCGACACCCGGCCACGCTGAAGGGGATGGTGATCAGCATCATCATCCACGAGAACGGCGGCAACCATTACAGCGACCAGGTGATCGACGAAGGCGTGCGGAGGGCGCTGGCATGAAGTCGTGGGCTATCAGGGTAATCGTGTTGCTGGCGCTGCTGGCTTCGTACTGGGGCGTCTACCAGCACGGACGCTCCGTGGAAAAAGCCGCGGCGGCCGAGGCATCAGCGAAACGAGACAGCGGTGACCGCCTGGCCGAAGTTATCGGCGAGCGGGCGGCTCGCCAGGAAGAACAACGACGCGCCACGGCGCAGGAGGAGGCGAGAGCCCATGCCCAGGAAGAACGAACGATCGCTGATGCTGGCGCTGCTGGCGCCGATGCTGCTGGCCAGCGGCTGCGCGACGAAGCCGGCCAGCTCGCCGCCACCGTCAGTTGCCCCGGCACGGATACCGCCGCTGTCGCCCGAGGCCAGGCAGCCACCCGCGCCGCCATGGTGCTATCCGACTTGCTCGCACGGGCTGATGCTCGAGCGGGAGAGCTGGCGAAAGCTTATGACCAAGCCCGAATAGCGGGCCAGCTGTGCGAGAGGTCCTATAATGCGCTGATCAACTGATCGGAGCGGGTAATGGAGAAGCGCACCTTTATCGGGATGATTGAGGCAGGAGAGCCCCTCTTGAAAGAGGCCCTGGATGCCATGCGTGCTTATCACCAGGCGCAGGATGAAGGGAAGCCCGCTGAGGAAGTCGAGCGGCTGCACCTCCTGGCCGAGTCCCTATTCCAAGTGGTGTGCGATTACCAACTGCGTGTGGTGGCCAAAGCGCGTGGCCAGAAACTCCCGCCTCTCCACTGATGCCGCCGGCCGGTTATTGCCGCCAGCGCGATCTGGGTTATACGATACTGTATCGATATACAGTATTGGTGCCCTATGTACTTCCTTCTCGTCCGACGCCGCGTCAATGGCGTGGCCATCCCCACGAAGCAGCTCGGGAAGATCCAGCCCCTGCGCGCCGACATCCATATTGGTGACCACCACAGCGAGCCGCTGGGCCGGGTATCCACGCAGGCCTGGGTGTTCAACCCGACGCCAGGACCCGACATCATTCCGCGGCTGCACGATGCCAAGGTCAATGGCATGGCCCAGCTCGGGATGAACATCAACGGGATTGAGGACATCGACGGCGTGCTGTACGCGCAGTCCTGGTGGTGCAGGAAGGAATGATGGTCGGGATACCGCAAGCATGGCTGGATGAGCTGAACGACCAATTCGCCCTAGTCACGGACCCCGAGGGGCGTTCCGCCGTTCTTGATGAGATGGCCTATGCCGCTCATCGTCGACGCGAGGTAAACGCCGAAACCCTGGTCGAAATGCTGGAGTTTGCGGAGGCTGCAAGGTATTGGGCGCTGACCGAGCATGAGGAGGCCTGGCACCTTGGCCTGTTTCACTATCATTCAGCGGACGAGTGGGGGAAGGACGACCCAGGACGGATCGTGGTTGGCGGGGCGCCAAGGGAGGGATTCTTGCAGTCTAAAACTAAGCGGGTGAACTCCGGTTTTGCTGGGCTAAACCTGCCCAAAGTCGGCGATGTGTTTTAGACAGGGTCGATGCATAGGCCGCGAACTACGCGACCTGAGCGGTGATTCTCACGCTACTGCTGCATTACTGGAATGTGCTGGATAGACGTACAGCCGGCTCGTACCAATTTTTGTACCAATGGCTGTGTTTTGGAGGGGGATGGAGTGTTGCGGGGAGGGCTGGAAGGCCCGTAAATACGGGCTTTCCTCACTTTCGAAAACTCTTCAAAACGTGAAAATCATCTGTGGAGTATGGCCGAAGTGCTGTCGATTGCTCGTTGAGCCGACCCCACGAAATGAAAAAACCTTCATGCTGTATCGGTTTTCCTGCCGCCATTCGTCGGTTCGCCGGGGCAAAAAAAGACCCGCCAGGTAGCGGGTCGGAAGGGACGTTGGGAGCAACGCGCAACAAAATCCGGTCAAGCGATCAGGCAGTCGGCCTTGAGCTGTTCAGCCAGGGCCAGCGCCGAGGCCCGAGTAGCCAGCGGGCCGCTGACGGCCTCGCCATTGCTTACCAGGTACCAGCAGGCCAGCAGGCCTTGCTCACGCAGTGTGACGGGGACAGCAGTGCCGACGACGGACATGATCTGAATAGTGGCCATGGGGACCTCCTGTGAAACATGTGCCCACCTTACGCAGCCGCCGGCACGGTTTGAAATCAACATGCTCAATAGTGCTCATCAGTTTTATCAACGGTCACCAGCGTGGCGGGCCGTAATACACCGGTGGCGGGCCGTAGTAAGGGCGGTACGCTGGCGGTGGGGGCGCCGGTACGTAGTACGGTTGGTAATACACTGGCTGCGGCGGGGCCTGTACATAGACGGGCGGTGGCCCATAGTAGGCGGGCTGGCGTTCGACATAGACGGTGCGGTCGTGGCCACCGTACACCGTCGCCCCGACCACGGCCCCGACCACGGCAGCGCCGAGCAGTGGGCCTGGGCCATACCAGCCATGGCCGCCGCCGTGGGCAGAGGCTTGCCCGCTGATGGCCAGGGCACCGACCAGCAGGGCGATTCCGGGGAGATGACGGATCATGAGACTTCCTCACAAGGTAACCCCACGCTCGGGGCCCTGATAGTATGAGTCCGGTCTCTGTCAGCCGAGCACAGGGGAACGGTAAAGGTTATGTAAGGGGCGACCAATGGTGGCGTCTGGTACCCTGCGCAAACGTTTCACTCATCAAAAAGGAGCGGGTCATGGCGGCAACTCCCAGCAGAGACACCGTACTGTGCATTTCCCTGGCCGGGCGGCCTGGCACCTTCGGCGTGCGTTTTCATAATCACCTTTACCAACAGCTTGGGCTGGACTTCTACTACAAGGCCATGACTACCGACGACCTGCCGGCAGCCGTCGCCGGCATCCGCGCCCTGGGCATCCGCGGTTGTGGCGTGTCGATGCCGTACAAGGAGGCGTGCATGGCGCTGGTCGATGAAATCGACCCGTCGGCTGCGGCGATCGAGTCGGTCAATACCCTGGTCAACGACGCCGGCCATCTGAAGGCCTATAACACCGATTACCTGGCCGTGCGGCAACTGCTGGCCGAGCATCAGGTCGACCCCGCCACCGCGTTCGCCCTGCGTGGCAGTGGCGGCATGGCCAAGGCCGTGGCCAGTGCCTTGCGCGATGCCGGGTTTCGCGAAGGCCTCATCGTCGCCCGCAACGAGCAGGCCGGTCGGCAGCTGGCGGATGTCTGCGGCTATCGCTGGGTGGCCGAGCTGGGCGACCTGTGCCCGCCGATGCTGGTGAACGTGACGCCGATCGGCATGGCTGGTGGGCCGGAGGCCGATCAGCTGGCGTTCAGCGAGAATGCCATCGCGGCGGCCGAGCGGGTGTTCGACGTGGTGGCGATGCCGGCGCGCACGCCATTGATCCAGCGCGCCGAGGCACTGGGCAAACCGGTGATCACCGGGCTGGAAGTGATCGCGTTGCAGGCGTTGGAGCAATTTGTGCTGTACACCGGGGTGCGACCAACCCGCGAGCAGGTTGACGCAGCGGTAGCCTATGCACGGGATGCCTGATGTCCCCGATCTCCTGTAGGAGCGGCCTCGTGTCGCGAAAGGGCCGCTAAGCGGCCCCTGGGTATCAGCGAAAATGCTGGAATCGCCGGGCCGCTTTGCGGCCCTTTCGCGACACGAGGCCGCTCCTACAAGGACCGCGCAAGTCGTCAGAAGGCTTTGTGGCCTTTATCCAGCTGCTCGTCCACCAGTGCCCGGCCATGGGCCAGCGACACATGCTGCGCATTCTCAAGGTCCGAGAAGAACTTCATGGGCATGGACATGCGCTTGCTGGTATGCCCCTGTGGGTCAGTGATCAGGCAACCGGCGGCATAGGGCAGGGGAGAGTCGGGGTGGGGCATCACGCTGGCGGTGATGGTGTGGTCGCGGTATTCACAGTGAAGAGATTGCATCGTCCTTACCTCGCTGTGGCATGTGAAGCAGTTACCTTCATATACCACAGCAAGGGGCCGGGAGTTCCCGGCCCGACGAGCGCGAGCTGACGGCGATCAGCCCTTCAGTTCGGTCGGCTGGATCACTTCCACCCAGTAACCGTCGGGGTCCTTGACGAAGGCCAGGTGATTCATGCGGCCATCTTGCAGGCGCTTCTGGAAGGGTACGTCGAGGGCTTCGAAACGGGCGCAGGCTTCACGCACGTCCGGCACCGAAATGCAGATGTGGCCAAAGCCGCGCGGGTCGGTGTTGCCGTTGTGGTAGGCGAATTCCGGGTCGTTTTCGGTGCCGTGGTTGTGGGTCAGTTCCAGTACGCCCGGGATAGACTTCATCCACTGGTGGCGCGCGGTGTCGTCGGCAGGGATTTGCGCCGGGTCGACCAGGGCCAGGAAGTACAGGCTGAAGGCCGCTTCAGGGAAGTCACGCTTGTCGACCAGGCGGAAGCCCAGCACGCGGGTGTAGAAGTCGAGCGATTTCTCGATGTCCTTGACCCGCAGCATGGTGTGGTTGAAGACGAACTGGGCGGTGGCGGCGTCTGGCTGCGCGGTGACGCCAGGCAGGGTTTGCAAATCGTGCAGGCTCATGGGGACTCCAGAGACGGGGCTGGCAATCAGGTGCCAGCGAAACAGACAGGAGGCCATGATACGGCAGTGAAGCGTTTGCGCAAATAAAAGCGCCCTGCTCGAGGGGAGCAGGGCGCCGGGATTAGAGGCCCGCATGTGCGGGCGCGTGATGGGGTCGCTAGTCCTTTAGCTGTCTCGATACTGCTGCAGCCGTTGTGAAAAAAGTGTGAAGTGGGTGTTGACGTTTCATCAGCGAACCCAGCTTTCCACGGTAGCGGCCCCATACTGTTCTTTCCACGCCTTGAGGCCGCGGTGGTTGCCACCTTTGGTCTCGATCAGCTCGCCGGTGTGCGGGTTTTCATAGACTTTTACCACGCGCGGGCGGCGCTGCTGTTTCGGTGCGCTGGCCGTGCCACGGGTAACCGCCTTCGGGTCGAGGATGGCGATGATATCGCGCAGACTTTTGTCATAGCTTTTCATCAGGCCGACTAGTTTCTGCTCGAATTCGATTTCGCGTTTGAGGCCGGCATCCTTTTTCAGCGCCTCCAGTTGCGCCATTTGTTCCTGGAGCGCTTTTTCGGCAGCACGAAACTCTGCAAGTCTGGACACTGTAATCACTCCTGTACGTCTTCGTGGCACGGCGTGACGAACATTGACAAGGATTAAACGCCAGCCACGCGGGTGGGTAAAACTGTTCGCTGACATCGAGTGTAGACACTTGCAGGAATCCGGTAAACCGCAAACTTTTTATAAGTAATCGGGAACTTTTGAAGTTTTCCGGGCGGTAATGCAGGCGTTTTTTCGATGACTCTACGTGGGGTTCTAGACCATGGTCCAATACCCCGTTGCAGCGCGTTCGGGCGATGATTTCAGATGATGGCCGACGCATGTTCGGCCGCGACGCATTCGCGTGGCGCAGAGGCGTCACGATTTGTTTTTTTCGCCTTTCTCTGGATGTTCCCTCGCATGTTTTCCCCCCTCCCTCTCGCCCCCGGGCGCCGTGTTGCCGGCGTGTTCCTGTTGTGCACCGGTGTGCATGCCCAGGCCGCCGGTTTTCTTGAAGACGCTAGTGCCAAGGTTGAAGCACGCACGGTCTATTTCAACCGGGATTTTCGTGACGGCCACAGCAGTTCCAGCCAAGGCGCGTCAAAACGCGAAGAGTCGGCGCAAGGCTTCATTCTCAATGTGCAGTCGGGTTATACCCAAGGGCCCGTCGGCTTTGGCGTGGATGCATTGGGCATGTTAGGCATCAAGCTCGATTCCAGCCCGGCCGACAGTAACAGTGGTTTGTTGCCTTCATCCGGCCACGATCCACGGCACTCCGCCGATCAATAC
The DNA here is from genome assembly GCF_001320485.1 of Pseudomonas sp. NBRC 111130. NCBI lineage: Bacteria > Pseudomonadati > Pseudomonadota > Gammaproteobacteria > Pseudomonadales > Pseudomonadaceae > Pseudomonas > Pseudomonas sp. NBRC 111130. Next base: position 30,250 of record NZ_BCBG01000001.1, on the reverse strand, counting down.
GCGAAGATGGGCCTGGCGGCCAAGGTCAAGGTTTCCAGCACGGTGCTGAAGTATGGCTCGATGATGCCGGACGTGCCGTTGTTGAAGTACAACGATGGTCGCCTGCTGCCGACTATGTTCCAGGGTGCGATGCTCACCTCCGAAGAACTGCACGACCTTAAGTTCACCCTGGCCCGCCTGGACAAGTACACGGCGCGTGATTCCACCGATCGCCAGGATATTCGCGTGCATTGCAAGAACAAACGCTATGCCTGCGATATCGAAGCCGACCACTTTGACCTGGCCGGCCTGGACTACCGCTTCAACGACCGGCTCAGTGCCCAGTATCAGGTCGCCAAGCTGGAAAATATCTACCGTCAGCATTTCCTTGGGCTGGTCGCCAATCAGCCGCTCGCGGTCGGCAGCCTGTCGGCGGACCTGCGGCTGATCAAGAGCGATGACATTGGCAATGCCCGCGCTGGCGAGATCGACCACCGCGCCTTCAGCGGCATGCTCGGTTACAGCCTGGGTGGGCACAAGGTCAGCGCCGGCTGGCAGCGCATGTATGGCGAAAGTGCCATGCCGTACCTCGATGGCAGTAACCCGTACCTGGTCAACTACGCCCAGGTCAACGACTTCGCCGCTGCCCAGGAGCGTTCCTGGCAACTGCGTTACGACTATGACTTCAAAGCCCTCGGCATGCCCGGCCTGAGCTTCTTCACCCGCTACATCAATGGCGACCACATCAAGGTCCCGGGCAGCACTGCCGAAGGCAAGGAATGGGAGCGTGACACCGAGCTCAAGTACCAGGTGCAGAGCGGCACCTTCAAGGATGTCAGTGTGCGCCTGCGTAACTCCACGTACCGCAGCAACTACGAGCGGTGGGCGCGGGACATGGACGAGACGCGGGTGATCGTCAGCTATAACTTCTCTATCTTCTGAGTAGACAGGCTGGGCGCGGTCATGAAAGACCTTCTGTTGATCGGCATCGGCCCGGGCGACCCGCGGCAGGTTACCGTCGAGGCGGTCGAGGCACTGCGTCGCGCCAGCGTGTTCTTCGTGCTCGACAAGGGCCCCGGCAAGGGTGAGCTGGTCTGCATGCGCAAGGCGATCCTCGAGCGCTATCGGCCCGAGGGCGGCTACCGCCTGGTGCAGGTGGCGGACCCGCAGCGCGATGCCGAGGCGGACGATTACCCAAGCGCTGTGCATGACTGGCATCGCCAGCGCGCCACGCTGTATGCCCGGTTGATCAGCGAAGAGATGGGCGCCAAGGATATTGGCGCCTTTTTGCTGTGGGGTGAGCCGGGGCTCTACGACAGTACCTTGCGCATGCTTGACCTGGTTCGCCAACGCGGCGTGGCGCTGCGCTTGCAGGTGATTCCGGGGATCAGCAGTGTGCAGGCCCTGGCGGCGCGGCACCAGGTCCCGCTCAACCGCATAGGCGAGCCGCTGACCGTACTGCCAGGGCGACGCCTGGCAGAGCAGGGGCAGGTGGACAATGTGGTGGTGATGCTCGACGGGCAATGTGCATTTGCCGCGCTGGAGGATCCGGCGCTGGTGATCTACTGGGGCGCTTACCTGGGCACTGAGGATGAGGTGCTGATCGCCGGGCCTTTGCTGGCCGTGAAGGCGCGGATACTGGAAACGCGTGAGCGGGAACGGGCGCGCAAGGGGTGGATCATGGATACCTACCTGTTGCGGCGGGAGCTGTGAGGTGGGTTGCTTGTACCGGCCTCTTCGCGGCTAACGCCTCGAGCCTTGCAGCGTACCTGTGTGTGGGCTTGTCCCGCGAAGCAAGCGCCGCCGACATCAAGGCGTACCGAGAATCTGCACCACCTTGTCGCGGAGCTGGTCGATGGTGAACGGCTTGCCGATCATGTGCATGCCCTGCGGCACGTCGAAACTCTCGGCATAGCCACTGGCAAACAGCACCGGCAGCGCCGGCCGCATGGCACGGGCCTCGGCTGCCAATGCTTCACCGCGCATATCCGGCAGGCCGACGTCAGTCACCAGCAGGGCCAGTTGCTGGCTTGCGTCCTCGATCACCTTCAGCGCCGCCGTGGCATTTTCCGCTTCAATGGTGCTGTAGCCTAATTCGTCGAGCACTTCGACCATCAGCATACGTACGATGTCGTCGTCTTCGACTACCAGAAGGTGCATGGTTGGTTTCCTGTTGAAAAAGGCATGTCTCTACTCTGTGCGCCAGGCAGTGACAGAAGTTCCCGAGGATACCGGACTGTTGCATATCGATGGAACGATTCTTACACGCAGCCTTCAAATACTGGCTAAATGCCCTGCCGAGGCGGCCCAAGCGGGTTAGACTCGCTTGTTAACCGGTGAGCGCAGCGGCAGACAACTACAGGCTTGAGCCGCCACACTTTTCCAATGGACTTTTTTCGCGCGGGCGTTATCAGATGATTCAAGCAGCCTCGATGGACCAGCAGAGCTTCCGCAAGCTGTTGAGCCGCAATATCGGCTTGCCCCTGGGGGTGGGTCTGCTCGGCGCCGTGGCCTTTGTCGCGGTGATCAACTACCTGCTTTCGGCCATGCAATGGGTCGAGCACACCGATCGGGTGATTGGCAATGCCAACGAGACGGTCAAGCTGTCGATCGACATGGAAACCGGCATGCGCGGTTTCCTGATCACCGGTGACGAACGCTTCCTCGACCCCTACGAGGTAGCCAAGCCACGCATCCTGGGCAGCCTGCAGAGCCTGCGCGGCATGGTCGAGGACAACCCGCAGCAGGTCGACCGCATCGACCGGTTGATCGCGTTGCAGAACGCCTGGAACGATTTCGGCAGCGAGATGATCAATCAGCGTCGCAATGGTGGTGATTACCGTGAGTCGGTGGCCAATGGCCGCGGCAAGCGCATCACCGACGAAATACGCAATCAGTTCGAGAACCTGATCGACACCGAGCAGCAGTTGCGCACGGCCCGTAACGAGAAGGTCAGCGCGGTCACTGTGACGGCGATTTCCGTCTTCGTGCTGCTCATTGTCGGCCTTAGTGCCTTGCTCGCCTACTTCGGCCGTCGCGATCTGATGGCACTGTCGGACAGCTACAGCGAAAACCTGCAGGCCCAGCAGCGCTTCGCCGAGCGCCTGGAGCACCAGGCCTGGCTGCGCAGTGGCCAGACACAGCTGTCGGAGCAGGTGCTGGGCCAGCTGACCTTGCCGATGCTGGGCGAAAACATCCTGCGTTTCTTCGCCAGCTACCTGGGCAGTGTGGTCGGTGCACTTTACGTGCGTGACGAGCACGGCCGCCTGGTGCGCGTGGCCAGCTACGGCCTGGGGGCCGAGGAGCAGGCCCGCGAGCAGGTGCTGGGTGACCACGACGGCTTGCTGGCGCGAGCCGTGCGCGAAGGGCGGCTGTTGCGCCTGGACAACTTGCCGGAAAATTACTACCACCTCAGCTCCGGCCTTGGCAGTGGTCTGCCGCGCAGCGCGCTGTTGATGCCGGCCACTCACGACGGCCAGATCAACGGCGTGATCGAACTCGGCTTCCTGCGCCCCTTGCAAGAGCGTGACGACGAACTGATGGAGCGCGTGGCTGGCAACCTCGGTATCTCCATCGAAAGCGCTCGCTACCGCCAGCGTCTTCAGGAAGTGCTGGCTGAAACCCAGCAGCTCAACGAGGAACTGCAAGTCCAGCAAGAAGAACTCAAGACCGCCAACGAAGAGCTCGAAGAGCAATCGCGCGTGCTCAAGGAGTCGCAGGCCCATCTGGAAACCCAGCAGGCCGAACTCGAACAGACCAATGAGCAGTTGTCCGACCGCACCCAGGCGCTGGACCGCAAGAACGAGGAACTCAGCCAGGCCCAGGAAGAGCTGAAGGCCCGTGCCGAAGACCTGCAGCGCTCGAGCAAGTACAAGTCCGAATTCCTCGCCAACATGTCCCATGAACTGCGCACGCCGCTGAACAGCTCGCTGATCCTGGCCAAGCTGCTGGCCGAGAACGGCGAGGGCAACCTCAGCGCAGAGCAGGTCAAGTTCGCCGAGTCGATCTATTCGGCAGGCAACGACCTGCTGAACCTGATCAACGACATCCTCGACATCGCCAAGGTCGAGGCCGGCAAGCTCGAAGTGCGCCCGGAAAACACTCAGCTCGAACGCCTGGTCGAAGGCCTGCGCGGGATGTTCCTGCCGCTGGCCGAGCACAAGGGCCTGGGCTTCGAGGTGACGGTCGAAGCGCAGGTGCCGGCCACCTTGTTCACCGACCGCCAGCGCCTGGAGCAGATCCTCAAGAACCTGTTGTCCAACGCCATCAAGTTCACCGAGCGTGGCCAGGTCAGCCTGAACATCGGCTATCAGGCTGGCAGCGGCATCATCTTCTCGGTTCGCGACAGCGGCATTGGCATCGCCGCCGACCAGCAACAAGCGATCTTCGGCGCCTTCCATCAGGTCGACGGCACCAGCAACCGCCGTTATGGTGGCACCGGCCTGGGCCTGTCGATCTCCCGTGACCTGGCGCATCTGCTGGGCGGGCAGATCAGCGTCGACAGCAGCCTGGGCCACGGCAGTGTGTTCAGCCTGATCATGCCGGAACGCTACGAGTCGCAGAGTGAGGAGGTCGAACCGTTGAGCTTGCGCCCGGCCGTCGACAGCCTGCCGCCGGCGCCGCCGGTTGCCGCTCCGGCCCTGGCCAAGCGCCCGGCACCGGCCTTCAGCGATGACCGCGAACGCGCACCGTTCGACAATCGCTGCATCCTGGTGGTCGAGGACGAGCCGAACTTCGCCCGCATTCTCTTCGACCTTGCCCACGAACTGGGTTACAGCTGCCTGGTCGCGCAGTGTGCCGATGAAGGCTTCGAGCTGGCCGAACAGTACATCCCCGACGCGATCCTGCTGGACATGCGCCTGCCTGACCATTCCGGGCTGACAGTGTTGCAGCGCCTCAAGGAACAGGCCACCACGCGGCATATCCCGGTGCACATCATTTCGGTCGAAGACCGGGTCGAGGCGGCCATGCACATGGGCGCGGTGGGCTATGCGGTCAAGCCGACCAGCCGCGAAGAGCTCAAGGAAGTGTTCGCCCGCCTGGAAGCCAAGTTGACTCAGAAGCTCAAGCATATCCTGCTGGTGGAGGACGACGACCTGCAGCGCGAGAGCATTGCCCGCCTGATCGGCGACGAGGACGTCGAAATCACCGCCGTGGCCATGGCCCAGGATGCCCTGGCGCTGCTGCGCGAGAACATCTACGACTGCATGATCATCGACCTCAAGCTGCCCGACATGCTCGGCAACGAGCTGCTCAAGCGCATGACTGCCGAGGACATCCGTTCGTTCCCGCCGGTGATCGTCTACACCGGGCGCAACCTCACCCGCGAAGAAGAATCCGACCTGCTCAAGTATTCGCGCTCGATCATCATCAAGGGTGCGCGCTCGCCGGAGCGCTTGCTCGATGAAGTGACGCTGTTCCTGCACAAGGTCGAATCGCAGCTGTCCCACGAGCGCCAGCGCATGCTCAAGACCGCGCGCAGCCGCGACAAGGTCTTCGAGGGGCGCAAGGTGTTGCTGGTTGACGACGATGTGCGCAACATCTTCGCCCTCACCAGCGCCCTGGAGCACAAGGGCGCCATGGTCGAGATCGGCCGCAACGGGCGTGAAGCCATCGAGCGCCTGGAACAGCACGATGACATCGACCTGGTGCTGATGGACGTGATGATGCCGGAGATGGACGGTTTCGAGGCCACTCGCCTGATCCGTCAGCAGCCGCGCTGGCGCAAGCTGCCGATCATCGCCGTCACCGCCAAGGCGATGAAGGATGACCAGCAGCGTTGCCTGCAGGCTGGCGCCAATGATTATCTGGCCAAACCGATCGACCTGGACCGCCTGTTCTCGTTGATCCGTGTATGGCTGCCGCAACTGGAGCGAATTTGACTAGCGAACGCAACACCGACATCGAGATCCGGCTGCTGATCGAGGCGATCTACCTCAAGTACAGCTACGATTTCCGCAACTACTCCGGCGCTTCGATCAAGCGCCGGATCCTCCATGCCCTGCGCCAGTTCGGCTGCCTCACGGTGTCGGCGCTGCAGGAACGGGTGCTGCACGACCCGGGCATGTTCATGCAGTTGCTGCAGTACCTGACGATCCCGGTCAGCGAGATGTTTCGCGACCCTGGCCACTTCCTGGCCCTGCGCCAGGAGGTGGTGCCGCTGCTGCGCACCTGGCCGTCGATCAAGGTGTGGATCGCAGGCTGCAGCACCGGTGAAGAGGTGTACTCGATGGCCATCCTGCTGCGTGAAGAGGGCCTGCTCGAACGCACCATCATTTACGCTACCGACATCAACCCGCATTCGCTGGACCGCGCCAAGCAAGGCATCTACTCGATGCAGAGCATGCGCGAGTATGAAGAAAACTACCGCCTGGCCGGGGGCCGCCGGGACTTTGCCGAGTACTACACCGCAGCCTACGGCAACGCGATCATGGATAGCAGCCTGCGTGACAACGTGACCTTCGCCGACCACAGTCTGGCCACCGACAGCGTGTTTTCCGAGACCCAGCTGGTGTCATGCCGCAACGTGCTGATCTACTTCAACAAGGAACTGCAGGACCGCGCCCTCGGGTTGTTCCACGAGTCCTTGTGCCACCGTGGTTTCCTGGTGCTCGGCAGCAAGGAGTCAGTGGATTTTTCGGCCTACAGCGAGCGCTTCGAGCCACTGGTCAAGCCCGAACGGATCTACCGTAAATCATGAACGGCGTGCGCGCGGTGGTCATAGGCGCCTCGGCGGGCGGCGTCACGGCACTGTTCACGGTGCTCGGTGCGTTGCCGGCCGGTTTTGCCATTCCGGTGCTGTGCGTGCTGCACCTGCCAGACGACCGGCACAGCCAGTTGGCCGAGGTGTTGCAGCGGCGCTTGCAGCGGCCGGTACGCGAGGCTTGCGACAAGGAAGTCATTGCCCCGGGGCAGATCTACGTGGCCGGGCCGAGTTATCACCTGTCGGTGGAAGCTGACTTCAGCCTGTCGCTGAGCCAGGAGGACCCGGTGCATTTTTCGCGCCCGGCCATCGACTTCCTGTTCACCTCGGCGGCCGATGCCTACGGCCCTGGATTACTCGGCGTGCTGCTGACCGGGGCCAACGAAGATGGCGCCGAAGGGCTTGCCTACATCAAGAACAGCGGCGGCCGGACCGTGGTCCAGGATCCCCGCGATGCACAGGTGGCGCTGATGCCGGAGGCCGCACTGGCCCGGCATACGCCCGACCTTATCCTTTCTCTGAGCGGTATCGGGCAGTTGCTCGCTACCCTGGAACCCAGCGCATGCTAAGCCACACCATTGCCAAACTGCTGATCGTCGATGACCTGCCGGAAAACCTGCTGGCGCTCGCCGCCCTGATCCAGGGCGAAGACCGCGAGGTGTACCAGGCACAGTCGGCGGAAGCGGCCTTGTCGCTGATGCTCGAACACGAGTTCGCCCTGGCCATTCTCGACGTGCAGATGCCCGGCATGAATGGCTTCGAGCTGGCCGAGCTGATGCGCGGCACGGAAAAGACCCGCAACATCCCGATCGTCTTCGTCTCGGCTGCCGCGCGTGAAATGAATTATGCCTTCAAAGGCTACGAGAGCGGTGCAGTGGACTTCCTGCACAAGCCACTCGATACCCTGGCGGTGAAGAGCAAGGTGTCGGTATTCGTCGACCTGTACCGCCAGCGCAAGGTGCTCGACCGGCAGCTGCAGGCGCTCGAGCGCAGCCGCCAGGAGCAGGAACTGCTGCTGGGCCAGTTGCAGGTGGCGCGAGGCGAGCTGGAGCATGCGGTACGTATGCGCGACGACTTCATGTCGATCGTTGCCCACGAGGTGCGCACGCCGCTCAACGGCCTGATCCTGGAAACCCAGCTGCGCAGGATGCACCTGGCCCGTGGCAATCTCGAGGCATTCAGCGCCGACAAACTGCAGGCCATGGTCGAGCGTGACGAGCGCCAGATCAACAGCCTGATCCGCCTGATCGAAGACATGCTCGACGTATCGCGCATTCGCACCGGCAAGCTGTCGCTGCGGCCCAGGGCGTTCGACCTGAGCCAGTTGGTACGCGGCCTGGTAGAAAACTTCTCGGCCCAGGCCACGGCACTGGAGACCACCATCGAGCTACTGCAGTGTGAACCCTTGACGGGAGAGTGGGACGAATTCCGGATTGAGCAAGTAGTGGCCAACCTGTTGTCGAATGCTTTGCGTTACGGCGAGCGACGACCCATCCACGTGCAGGTGTTCGAGTGCGATGGCATGGCGGCGGTGCAGGTTCGCGATCACGGCATCGGCATCAGCGCCAGCAACCAGCAACGGATCTTTCAGCAGTTCGAGCGTGTGGCAACCCAGCAAGCCAGCAATGGATTGGGGCTGGGCCTGTATATCTCGGAGCAGATTGTCCAGGCCCATGGCGGGCAGATCAAGGTACAAAGCGATGTCGGCAAAGGCTCCACGTTCACCCTGCTGTTGCCGCTGGCAGGGGTGAAAGAACAAATCGACCAGGTGCGGGCAACCTCCGCGTAAGCCTGAGGTCACATTGGCCAACGGCAAGCATTCAAGGCGTTAACATGAGTGAAGATGCACAAGATGTAGTGTTGGTGGTCGAGGATGAACCGGCAATTCGGATGATCCTGCACGACTACCTGGCGGGTGAGGGCTACCACGTGCTGGTGGCCGAGGACGGTGAACAGGCGTTCGCCATTCTGGCGAGCAAGCCGCACCTGGACCTGATGGTGACCGACTTCCGCTTGCCGGGTGGCATTTCCGGGGTGGACATCGCCGAACCTGCGGTGAAGCTGCGGCCAGACCTGAAGGTGATCTTCATCAGTGGCTACCCGGCCGAGATCCTCGAATCCGGCAGCCCGATCGCGCGCAAGGCGCCGATCCTGGCCAAGCCATTCGACCTCGATACCCTGCACGAGCAGATCCAGGCCCTGTTGCGTTAGCCTGCTCCCGCCTCTTCGCGGAACAGGCCCGCTCCTACACCGATTTCAAAGGTGGTGCAGTACCTGTGGGAGCGGGTTTACCCGCGAACAAGCCGGTACAGGTTCAACGCAGGGTCCGCTCGATCCCGCCAACCAGCAGGCTCTCCATCAAACCCAGCCCCTGTTCCTCTGGCAAGCCCTTGAGCATCCCCGGCAACTGGTTCAGCAGTGTCGCCACGACATGCGCGGTTGCCACCAATACCTCGCCCTGCAACGTCGCCCGCGGTGCGATCAGGCGCAGCAACCCCGCCTCATAGCGCTTGCGCAGCAACCCCAGGCGCGCCTGCTGTGCTTCGCTCAGGCAGCACAGGTCCCGCTCCGCCAGGCGAAATTGCATCGGCCGTTCGGCGTGCAGCTGCCAGTGCGCGGCAATCAGGCAGGCCATGGCCGAGCCGCCTCGGGCCATGGCCCGGCGACCCTGCTCCAGGGTCGCCTGCAGCTCCTCGTACAGCTCCTCGATCAGGTCGAACAGCAGGTCCTGTTTGCTGGGGAAATGGTGATACAGCGAGCCGGCAGTCAGGCCGACATGCGCCGCCAGTTCGCGCATGCTGACCTGGCCAAAGCCCTTTTCGGCGAACAGCGCCATGGCCCGGTCGCGTCGCTCTTCGAAGTTGGCACAGCGCATGGCGGCATTGAGCGGGGGCATGGCGTGCGCTCCTCAGTAGGTAAAGAAGCCGCGGCCGCTCTTGCGCCCCAGCCAGCCGGCCGCGACCATTTCCTTGAGCAGCGGGGCAGGGCGGTATTTGCTGTCGTTGAAGCCTTCATGGAAGGCCTCCATGATCGCCAGCAGGGTATCCAGGCCGATCAGGTCGGCCAGGGCCAGCGGGCCGATCGGCTGGTTGCAGCCCAGGCGCATGCCGGTGTCGATGTCCGCGGCACTGGCCAGGCCTTCCTGGCGCACGAAGATCGCTTCGTTGATCATCGGTACCAGGATGCGGTTGACCACGAACCCCGGGCGATTGCCGGCGGTGATCGGTGTCTTGCCGAGCTTCTCGGTGACCACCAGCGCCTGGGCGTAGGTGTTGTCGCTGGTCTGCAGGCCGCGGATGATCTCGACCAGGGCCATCATCGGCACCGGGTTGAAGAAGTGCACGCCGATGAAGCGCTCAGGGTGGTCGATGCTGGCCGCCAGTTGAGTCACCGATAGCGACGAGGTGTTGGTAGCGATCAGGCAGTCGGCGGCCACGTTGGACGCTACCTGCTGCAGGATGCGTTGCTTGAGCTGCAGGTTCTCGGTGGCAGCCTCGATCACCAGCTGTGCGCGGCTCAACTGGGCGTAGTCGGTGCTGGTGCGGATACGTGTTTTCGCGGCCTCGGCGCGCTCGGCCTCGAGCGTGCCCTTGCTGACCTGGCGCTCCAGGTTCTTGCTCAGGGTGGCCACGCCACGCTCCAGCGCGGCGTCGGAAACGTCCACCAGCAGGACCTGGTAGCCGGCCACCGCGCACACCTGGGCAATACCATTGCCCATGGTGCCGGCGCCGATTACGGCAATCTGTTCAATCGTCATGGTTCAGCCCCTCAGACGCGCTCGAAGACCACGGCGATGCCCTGGCCGCCGCCGATGCACATGGTGGCCAGGGCGTAGCGGCCCTGGATGCGCTGCAGTTCATGGATGGCCTTGGTGGCGATGATCGCGCCGGTGGCACCGACCGGGTGGCCGAGCGAGATGCCCGAGCCGTTCGGGTTGACCTTCTCCGGGTCGAAACCGAGCTCGCGGGCCACGGCGCAGGCCTGGGCAGCGAAGGCTTCGTTGGACTCGATCACATCCAGGTCGGCAACGTTCAGGCCGGCCTTTTCCAGCACCTTGTGGGTCGCCGGGATCGGGCCAAGGCCCATCAGCTCCGGCTCGACGCCGGCGTGGGCATAGGCCACCAGGCGCGCCAGGGGCTTCAGGCCCAGGCGGCGCACAGCGTCACCGGTGGCCAGCACCAGGCCGGCGGCGCCATCGTTGATGCCGCTGGCGTTGCCGGCGGTGACGGTACCGTCCTTCTTGAACACGGTCTTCATGCCGGCCAGTTGTTCAGCGGTGACATCGGCGCGGACATGCTCGTCGACGGCGAACTGCACGGTGCCTTTACGGGTTTTCAGCTCCAGCGGCACGATCTGGCTGTCGAAGCGGCCTTCGGCCTGTGCGCGGGCGGCGCGGCGCTGGCTGGTCAGGGCCAGTTCGTCCTGCATTTCGCGGCTGATGCCCTGCTGGGCGGCGACGTTTTCTGCGGTGATGCCCATGTGGAAGTGTTCGAACGGGTCCTGCAGCACGCCGACGGTATAGTCGATGCCTTGCAGGTCACCCATGCGCGCGCCCCAGCGCGCCTGGGGCAGCAGGTACGGGCCGCGGCTCATGGACTCGGCGCCGGCGGCCAGGGCCACGTCGGCATCGCCGAGCAGCAGGCACTGGGCGGCCGAGACAATGGCCTGCAGGCCCGAACCGCACAGGCGGTTGACGTTGAAGGCCGGGGTTTCCTTGGGGATGCCAGCGTTCATCGCTGCGACCCGCGACAGGTAGGCATCGCGTGGTTCGGTGGGGATCACGTTGGCCATCACCACGTGGCCGATCTGGTCGGCGGCCACCCCCGCACGCTCGATGGCGGCGCGGGTCACGGCGGTGGCCAGGTCGGCCAGTGGCAGGTCCTTGAGGGAACCACCGAAACCACCAATGGCGGTACGGACGGCACTGACGACGTAGATTTCTGCGCTGCTCATAGAGGCTCCGATTGCGAAGGCATGGCGGGAGCGGGCCAGGCTCTGCGAGAATGGCCGGCGATCCCGAGGTGGGTTCGAGTCTAGGCAAAGGCTCTGTTGCAGCCTATGCCGGATCTGTTCAGTCAACCTGGCATTTTTTGCCACTCAGCATAGACAGCGAATTCCGCCATGCGCGATAGCGATTCGGTCGCGGTGTACTTTCTCAATGCCATGTTGCATGCCCTGCGCGGCCAGCCCGACGTGCTGGAGGCGCGGCTGCGCGGCGTGGGCATCGACCCGGCCGTACTCAGCCAGCCACAGGCGAGGGTGCCGGCCAAGGCTTTCGCCGGTTTGTGGCTGGAATTGATCGAGCTGCTGGAAGACGAGTTCTTCCGCCTCGACAGCCACGGCATGCCGTTGGGCAGTTTTGCCCTGATCTGCCGTGGCTTGATCCAGGAACCCAACCTGGAGAAGGCGCTGCGCCAGTGCATGAGCAGTTTCGCCCTGTTCCTGCGTGACCTGCGCGGCAATCTCACGCTGCGCGGTGGGCGTGCGGTCATCAGCGTACAGTCGACCATTGCCGACCCGCTGACCCAGGTGTATGCCGAGGAAACTTACCTGGTGCTGGTGATCGGCCTGCTATGCTGGCTGGCCGGGCGGCGCATCGCCATCGACCGCACGGAGCTGGCGGTGGCGCGCCCGGCCCAGGACGACGACCCGCTGCTGTGGGGGCCGGACTTGCGTCTGGGCAGCGGGCGTACCGAAGTCGAGTTCGACACCGCCTGGTTGCGCTTGCCGGTGGTGCAGGACCTGGCAGGCCTGAAGACTTTCCTGCGCAGCGCGCCCCAGGGCCTGGTCATCCGTTTTCGCAATCAGAACGGGCTGGTGGCCGAGGTCTATCGCCATTTGCGCGCACGCCGCTATGGGCAATGGCCGACGCTTGCAGCCATGGCCGAGCAGCAGGGGATCAGTGCCAGCACCTTCCGCCGCCAACTGGAGCGTGAAGGGCATTCGTACCAGCAGATCAAGGATGAAGTGCGCCGGGCGATGGCCTTCGAGCGCTTGCGCGAAGGCACCTTGAGCATCGCCGAGATTGCCGAGCAGGCGGGCTTCCAGGAGCCCAGTGCATTTCACCGGGCGTTCAAGAAGTGGACGGGGCAGAGCCCGGGCAGCTATCGGGCGAGGCTGGCCGGGCTTGCAAACTTCAATCCTGCAGTTCGGCAGCCAGAGCCTTGACCCGCTTCAGGTCACCTCCCGCAATTCTTGTAACCCTGCTCCCGTAATCGGCATCGGCTTTGTACAGGAATGACAGGATGATGTGCTTGCTCTGCTCATCGGCGACAGCCAGCGACTGACCGAAGCTGTTGACCAGGTCGCGCTGCTCGCTTTTCGAATAGGCGCGGTAAAGGTCACCGGCCTGCTTGAAGTTCTGCTCCCGGGTGATGCCCCGTTGCTGGGTGGGGCCGCTCAAGGCCAGCTCACTGTAGCGTGCCGAGTCGGTGGTGCTGCGAGGCTGCAGGCGGCTGGGCTGGTAGTTGACCATGTCACGGGTGCGGTTGGGGTTGAGTGCGCCATCCTGGTTGCCATTGTTGACCGCCGCCCGCGGCTGGTTGATCGGCAGGCTGCTGGCGTTGGCGCCGACTCGGTACATCTGGGTGTCGGCGTAGGAGAACAGTCGGCCCTGCAGCAAGCGGTCTTCGGAGGGCTCTATACCCTGGATCAGGTTGGACGGTGCCAGGGCGACCTGTTCGGTTTCCTGGAAGAAGTTGTCGACATTGCGCTTGAGCACCATCTGCCCGACCCGGCGCTCGGGCACATCCGGCCAGACCTTGGTGGCGTCCAGCGGGTCGAAGTCGAAGGCTGCCAGCTGCTCAGGACGTAGTGTCTGGATATAGAGGTCCCATTTGGGATAGTCGCCACGGGCGATGGCACCTACCAGGTCCTCGGTCATGTGACTGAAGCTTTTGCCCTGGATCTGCTCGACAGCCTTGGGGTCGAGGTTTTCCTGCCCTTGCAGGCTTTTCCAGCGGAACTTCACGTAGGTGGGTTCACCGTTGGCGTTGACGAACTTGTAGGCGTGCACGCTGTTTCCATCCATGTGCCGATAGCTTTTTGGCGTGCCTTCGTTGGAGTACAGCAGGGTCAGGGTGCGGGTAGCCTCCGGCATGTGCGAGAGCAGGTCGAAACGCCGGGCGTCGTTGCCCAGGTTGTTGCGCGGGTCGGGCTTGAAGGCGTGGACCATGTCCGGGAACTTGATGGCGTCGCGGATGAAGAACGTTGGGAAGTTGTTGCCGACCAGGTCCCAATTGCCCGTCGTGGTGTAGAACCGGGTGGCAAAGCCTCGCGGGTCGCGCAGGGTTTCCGGCGAGTGCAGGCCATGCACAACCGACGAGAAACGCACGAATACCGGGGTTTTTTCGCCCGGCCTGAACAGCGGCGCCGAAGTCAGCGCGGACAGGTCTTCGGACGCGGTGAATTCACCATGGGCGCCGGTGCCGCGGGCGTGCACCACGCGTTCGGGGATGCGTTCGCGGTCGAAGCGTTGCAGCTTCTGGATCAGCTGCACATCCTGCAGCAAGGTCGGTCCAGCGTTGCCAGCAGTCTGGGAGTGCTGGTTGTCGCCGACCGCTGCGCCGTTGTCGCGGGTCAGGGGCATGGCGAACAGCACGGGGCTGGCAAGAAAGGTTGCACACAGCAGCGTCAACGCAGGGCGATGGGGACGGGTCGAAAGCACGGTCGTGGCACTCGCTTGATCAAGGGAGTGCCGATGCTAGTAATACTGCAGGAGCCTCACAGTAAGGTGGCTCACCTCATGTTGTAGGAGATGTCGAGTAGAGAGCCGCTGGACCGATGTGCGGCAGCGTCAATAGCCATCGTCGTTCAACGCCAGGCTCTGGCGCAGCTGTTCGACCATCGACACGCGCAATGTTTCCGGTGCCTTGACCCGGATCGAGCCGGCCTGGGACAGCAGCCAGCCCATCAGCGCACGGCTGTCTTCGACTGTGGCCGCGAGCATCGCACCGCCTTTGTCATGCGGGGCCAGGCGCATGTCCTCGGACAGCGGCTGGTCTTCCAGGCGACGGGCGAGGCCATCGTCGACCCAGGCCTGCAGCTCGATCTGCTGTGAGGGGGTGAGTTGATCAGGTTGCAGTTGCTCGGCCTCATCCAGGCTCAGGCCTGGCTGCCAGTACCAGCCATAGGGCATGCCCTTGCTGTTGCAGTGCAGCGGGAACAGCGTTGCCAGCTCGTTGAGGTCGCGCTCGACCGTGCGTTTGCTGGTCTTGTGGCCGACCCTGGCCAGTGCGGCCTGCAATTGCGTGGAACTCATCCCGGGGTGGCGGTCGGGCAGCAGTTTCAGTAACTGCCATTGTCGGGCGATGGTGTGGCGGGTCGGGTGGCTGGGCACGGGAGTTTCGTCCTTGAAGACCAAGTATGACGGCCTGGGTGGTGGCACATGGCTATCTCAGGAGCATACTCTGTCAGTGGATGGGATCCAAGTTTAGTGTGTTTTTCAAAGGCTGTAGGAACGCATATCAAGCCCGCCGACGACAGCTCTCTGAACAGTTGAGACTTGTTTGTGTCCTGTAGATAGACCAAAATATCGTTCTTTATTGAGGTTTGAATTCATGCAGAATATTTTCGCTGACGTGGCCGTAAGCGTGTCGGAGCTGAAAAAGAACCCATCCGCGGTGATGACAGGTGCTGCGGGTATGCCCGTCGCTGTGCTCAATCACAATCGTGTTATGGGTTACATGGTGCCTGCCGAACTGTACGAAGCCATGATGGAGCGTCTGGAGGATCTTGAATTAACCGAGCTGGCCAAGTCGAGGCTGGGTGAAAAGGGCGTACCGGTAACTCTGGATGATTTATAAGCTCGAGTTTCTGCCTTCTGCGATGAAGGAGTGGGGCAAGCTTGGGCACACCGTGCGCGAGCAGATCAAGAAAAAGCTCGGCGAACGCTTGCAGTCCCCCAAGGTCCAGGCCGATGCACTGCGTGACCTGCCGAACCACTACAAGATCAAGCTGAAAGCTTCAGGTTATCGACTGGTGTACAGAGTCGAAGATGAGCGGATCGTTGTAGTGGTGGTGTCGGTTGGCAAACGTGAGCGTAGCGAGGTTTACCGAGCCGCTAAAACGCGTTAGGTGACCGCGCCGAAAAGGCCGCCCTGCAAGGCCTCGATAAACACCTCTTCAGCCCGGCTCAACCGCTGTTCCCTGTTCCACAGCAGGTGAATATCCACATCGGCAATCCCTTCTGCAGGCGGCAGCTTCCACAGCAGCCCCGCCGCCACATCCGGCGCCACCACATGCTCGGGCAGGCAGCCGATGCCGAACCCGGCGATCACCAGCCGACGCACCTCTTCAAGACTGGGCGACGACGCCACGATCCGCCCGGAAAACCCTTGCTGGTCACGGAAAATGGTCAGCGGCGACAACATGCCGCCAATCTGGTCGCTGGTGAAGCTGACGAAATTTTCCCGCTGCAGATCGCCCTCGGCCTGGCCGAACAGGGCATGGTGCTTGCCGCAGAAAAACGCGTAGCGCTGGCGCAGGAACAGGCGCTGCTCCAGGCGTGGCTGGGGCCGGCGGTTGAGGCTCAGGCCCGCAGTGGCAGTCTTTTCCTGCAAGGCGGCGACGATGTCCGAGCTGCGCATCACGTCGATTTCCAGGTCCACCCGTGGGTGCTGGCGATGGAAGTCCGCCAGCAGATCATCGAACCGCTCGCTGACGATGCGGCTGATCATCAGCAAGCGCACCTTGCCCACCAGTTCATCCGCCGGCTGCTCCAGCAGGCCGCTGATCTGCGACATCTGCCCGTACACCTCACCGGCCAGCTGGAACAGTTGTTCGCCCATGTCGGTGAGCACGAAGCGAGGCCCGCGGCGGGCAATCAGCTGGCGGCCAAGCTGTTCCTCCAGGCGCTTGAGCGCCTGGCTCACGGCCGGTTGGGTCAAGTGCAGGCGCGCGGCGGCGCGGCTGATGGACAACTCCTGGCCGATTACCCGGAAAGTGCGCAGAAGGTTCCAGTCGAGGCGGTCGTTGAGCAGGCGGTCGGACATGGCTGGCTCGATGATAAGCAGGGCTAATAGTGCGAATAATAAATAGAAAATTGACTAATCATAGCCCGGGGACGATAAATCGCAGTCATTGAGGCTTGTTGTATCGGTGCTGGCTTCTTCGCGGGCTTGCCCGCTCCCACAGGTACTGAAGCGTTTGCGGGCCTTGCGCAATCCCTGTGGGAGCGGGCGAGCCCGCGAAGAAGCCAAAAACCGATCAAAAGGCCATGCGCCACCAGAGCGCCGCCGTGACCCTTAACTCCTGCCAGAAAAACAAGCAAAGGAGCCCCCATGAAGCCCATCGCTTCGCCCCAGCCGCGCCGTGCCGCCGCCGCCGCGTTCATCGGCACCATGATCGAGTGGTACGACTTCTACATCTATGCCACCGCCGCCGCCTTGGTGTTCGGTGCCTTGTTCTTCCCCTCCGACGACAGCCTGTTCAGCACCATGGCCGCCTTCGGCACCTTCGCCGTGGGCTTTTTCGCCCGGCCGCTGGGCGGCATCGTGTTCGGCCATGTGGGTGACCGCATCGGACGCAAGAAGTCGCTGGTCATCACCCTGTTGATGATGGGCATCGTCACCGTGTGCATCGGCCTGCTGCCGACCTACGCGCAGATCGGTGCCGCCGCGCCGGTGCTGCTGATCATCCTGCGGGTGATCCAGGGCATCGCCGTGGGTGGCGAGTGGGGCGGGGCGGTGCTGATGGCCGGTGAACATGCGCCCAAGGGCCGGCGCAATTTCTTTGCCTCGTTCGCCCAGCTGGGCAGCCCGGCGGGCCTGATCCTGTCGCTGCTGGCCTTTGGCGCAGTGACCCGTCTGCCCGAGGAAGACCTGATGAGCTGGGGCTGGCGCGTGCCGTTCCTGGCCAGCGCGCTGTTGCTGCTGGTGGGCCTGGCGATTCGCCTGGGGGTCAACGAGTCGCCCGAATTCATCGCCAGCCGCGAGCAGGCGGCGAGGGCTCAGCGCAAGGAGCAGGCGCCGGTACTGGAAGTGCTGCGCACCGCCTGGCGCCCACTGCTGCTTTGCATCGGTGCCAACACCCTGGGCATTGCCGGGGTCTATTTCACCAACACCTTCATGATCAGCTACACCACCCAGCAACTGCACCTGGAGCGCTCGCTGATCCTCGAATGCCTGTTCTTCGTGGCGATCATCCAGTTCTGCGTGCAGCCGCTGGCCGCGTGGCTGTCGGAAAAGCTCGGCGCCACCCGCTTCCTGGCCTTGGTCGCGCTGCTGGCGATGGGCTCGCCGTACCCGATGTTCGTGCTGGTCAGCTCTGGCCAAGGCCCAATGATAGTGCTCGGCATCGCCTTGGCGGCGGCCTGCATGGCCTCGTTCTACGCCGTGATCGCGGGCTACGTCAGCGGCATGTTCGACACCCGCGTACGTTACACCGCGATTTCCCTGGCCTACCAAGTGTGCGGCGCCCTCGCGGGCGGCCTGACACCGCTGATCGGCACCTGGCTGGCCCACACCTTTACCGGCCAATGGTGGCCGATGGCGGCGTTCTACAGCCTCATCGCCAGCATTTCGCTGGTCTGCGTGCTGGCCCTGGCACGCCAGTACGCCCGAAGTCAGCGCCTGGAACTGGCCTGATCGATTCCTCTGATTGTGGAGTACCCGCACATGTTGAAAAGCAATGGCGAACGCCTGTGGGCGAGCCTGATGGCCATGGCCGAAATCGGCGCCACCGCCCGCGGCGGCAGCTGCCGCCTGGCCCTGAGCGACGAAGACAAGGCCGGCCGTGAACTGTTCAGCCACTGGTGCCGCGAGGCCGGCCTGACGCTGAACGTGGATGCCATCGGCAACCTGTTCGCCCGCCGCGCCGGTAGCGATCCGGCTGCTGCTCCGGTGATGATGGGCAGCCACCTCGACACTCAGCCCGAAGGCGGCCGCTTCGATGGCGTCTATGGCGTGCTGGCCGGCCTGGAGGTGGTGCGCCGCCTCAACGACCTGAACATTCAGACCCGCAAGCCGCTGGAGATCGCCGTCTGGACCAATGAAGAGGGCGCCCGCTTCACCCCGGCCATGTTCGGCTCGGCGGTGTTCACCGGCACCCTGGCGCTGGACCAGGCCCTGGCCATCCGTGATGCCGATGGCGTCAGTGTCGCCGACGAACTGCGGCGCACCGGCTACGCCGGCCAGCGCCCGCTGGGTGGCCAGGTGGATGCCTACTTCGAGGCGCATATCGAGCAAGGCCCGATCCTTGAAGACAACGCCAAGGCCATCGGCGTGGTCAGCGGTGGCCAGGCGATTCGCTGGCTGGACGTGACCGTCGAAGGCATGGCCGCCCACGCCGGCACCACACCGATGCCGCTGCGCAAGGACGCCCTGTATGGCGCCGCGCGGATGATCCAGGCGGTCGAGCAACTGGCGGCGGATTTTGCGCCAGAAGGCCTGACCACCGTGGGCGAACTGTCGATCGCCAAGTCCTCGCGCAACACCATCCCCGGCGTGCTGCGCTTCACCGTCGATCTGCGCCATCACCGTGACGAAGCCATCGAGGCCATGGAGCGCGACCTGACCGAGAAGCTGCAGGCCATCGCCAGCCAGCGCGGCCTGCAGGTGCGCATCGAGCGCCACTGGGTCAGCCCGGCCACGCCGTTCGACGCCGCCTGCGTGGCCGCCGTGCAGCAGGCGGTGGATGGCCTGGGTTATGCGCAACAGTCCATCGTCAGCGGCGCCGGCCACGACGCCATCCTGCTGGCCCGCTACTGCCCGACGGCGATGGTGTTCATTCCCTGCGTCGGCGGCCTGAGCCACAACGAAGCCGAAGACGTGCTGCCCGAGGATGCCCGCCAGGGCGTCGACGTATTGCTCAACGCCGTGCTGGCCCGCGCCGGCCAAGTCGAACAAGGAGAAGCCTGATGCGTTGCTACTTCCACCCCGAACAGCTGCTGCACCATCCGCGCAGCTACTACTCGCGTGGCGCCATGCGCACCCCGCAGGAAGTCCCCGAACGCGCCCAGCGCCTGCTGCAGGCGGCCAAGGACCTGGGCTTCGACATCCGCCAGCCCGACGATGCCGGCCTGGCGCCGCTCAAGGCGGTGCATGGCGAGGCCTACCTGGCGTTCCTCGAAGAGGCCCATGCGCGCTGGAAGGAAGTACCTGAGGACTGGGGTGACGAAGTGATGTCGAACATCTTCGTGCGCGAGCCCAACGCCCTGCGCGGCATCCTAGCCCAGGCGGGGCGCTACCTGGCCGATGGCAGCTGCCCGGTGGGTGAAAACACCTGGCGTTCGGCGTACTGGTCGGCGCAGAGCGCGGTGGCCGGGGCCAAGGCCATTGTTGATGGCGAGCCCGCAGCCTACGCGCTGTGCCGGCCGCCGGGGCACCACGCACGGTTCGATGCGGCCGGTGGGTTCTGCTACATCAACAATGCCGCCGTGGCCGCCCAGGCCTTGCGCAGCCGTTACCGCCGGGTGGCGATTCTCGATACCGACATGCACCACGGGCAGGGGATTCAGGAGATCTTCTACGAGCGCAATGACGTGCTGTACGTGTCGACCCATGGTGACCCGACCAACTTCTATCCGGGTGTGGCCGGGTTCGAGGATGAACGCGGCAGTGGCGCGGGCGAGGGGTACAACCTCAACCTGCCGATGGCCCATGGCGCCAGCCAGGCGGACTTCATGGGACAGCTGGAAATTGCGCTGGCTGCGGTGCAGGACTTTGGCGCCGAGGTGCTGGTATTGTCGCTTGGGTTCGATATCTACGAGCTGGATCCGCAGAGCAAGGTGGCGGTGACGACTGAAGGGTTTGCTGAATTGGGTGAGCGGATTCGGGCGTTGCGGTTGCCTTGCCTGATCGTGCAGGAAGGGGGGTATCACCTGGAGAGCCTGGAGGCGAATGCGCAGGCGTTCTTTGCGCACGAGGCGGATTGGACATAGTTGAACGCGCGAGGGCTAACAGGTGCATGCCGCGAGATCTTCAGCGCCTATAAGATCGAGCGCCGCCCGCGCGGCGCATCGCGGGCAAGCCCGCTCCCACATTTGTTTCGGGCCAGTCTCTCCTATGAAGCCAACAGGGACCGCCTTGGTGCATGCCTGGAGACAGGTGAAGCGGCATCAGCGCCCACCGAGATGTATCGCTATGCCAACAAGGCGGATCCTGTTGGCGGCACAGGAATAACTGGCCCGAAACAGATGTGGGAGCGGGCTTGCCCGCGATGCGCCGCGCGGGCGGCGCTCGATCTTATAGGCGCTGAAGATGTTGTGGCGAACACCGAGGGCGAACACCGAGGGCGAACACCCCGGCCCCCCAAAAACCCTAAATCCCACCCCGCCGCACATGCTTCACCAGCACCTTCTCCAACAACTCCCACATCGCCGGGTCGGTGCTGAACGCCACATTGAAGCGCATCCACCCGGTGGCCTTGGCATCGACCATGAACAACTGCCCAGGCCCAAGCATGATGCCTTTCTCCAAGGCATCATCGAGCAACGCCGCGCTGTCCGGAATCGCCGGGTGGCGGGTCCAGATGTACATCCCTTCATCCGACTCGGTGAACAGTTCAAAGCCCAGTCGATGCAGATGCCGGCCCACTTCCTGATGCGCCTCGGCCAGCCGCTGGCGCAGGCGCTTGAGGTGCTTGCGCCAGCGTCCGTCGATGATCGCTGCATACACCACCCGCTCCATCACCTGCGAAGTGGTCAGTCCCGAGCGCATCTTCAGGTGCAGCAGTTTCTGCGACAGCTCCGGGTTGGCCAGCAGGTAGCCGACCCGCACGTTGGGCGAGATGCTTTTCGAGTAACTGCCCACGTACACCACCTGCTGCAGATGGTCGAGGCTGGCCAGGCACGGCTGTGGCTCGGCGACCATGTCGGCGTACAGGTTGTTCTCCACCAGGCGGAAACCGTGCTGGCTGGCCAGTTGCAGCAAGCGGTGCAACTGCGCCAGCGGGGTGCGTGAACAGGTCGGGCTGTGCAGGTGCGGCTGGGTGAAGAACGCGGTAGGGCGATGGTGCGCCAGCAATTGTTCGAGGTGATTGAGGTCGTAACCGTTGGGCGTGCGTGGCACGCCGATCAAGGTCGCGCCCTGGGTCCGCAGGATACTCATCAGGTTGGGGTAGCCGGGGTCGTCCACCAGCACCACGTCACCGGGGCGCACCAGGGTGCGCACGGCAAGGTCCAGCGCCTGGCTGGCACCGTGGGTCAGCATCAGCTGCGCCGGGTTGCAGACGATCGACAGCTCCTGCTGCAGGTTCTGCGCGGTCAGCGCACGCAGCTCCGGCAAGCCCATCGGGTCGCCGTAGCCCGACAATTCCAGCGGGCTGCCAGCGACCTGGCGCAGGCCGCGGCGCAGGCCGTCTTCGTACATCCAGTCATTAGGTAGCCAGCCGCAGCCGGGTTTGAACGGCAGTTGGCGAATCTCGAAGATCTGCTGCAGGTACCACTCGGAGTTGAAGGTCGGGCGGCCGCTCTCCGCCTCGCTGTTTTGGCTTTCCAGCAGCTCGTTCGCCGCACGATTGACGAAGAACCCCGCATTGCCCTTGCTCACCAGCAGCCCCTGGGCAACCAGGCGGTCGTAGGCCTCGACCACGGTAAAGGTGCTCACCGAATAGCTCGCGGCAAAGGCGCGGATCGAGGGGACCTTGGTGCCGGGCTTGAGGGTCTGGTTATCGATCAGCTCGCGCAGGCCGTCGATGATCTGGTTGACCAGCGGCGTGGAAGAGTCTGGGTGTAATTCGAACATTCGGGGCCTTCAGGAGTGCGTAACGCCAAGCGCCAGCGGGTGTATTGCATTGGCGGCCTGTACAGTGCAGTGCGAGATTCATGCCACTGTGCATGGCTCTCTACGTCGGACATTTTTACATTAGGTGTCAGATATCGCCACATAAAGCATGTTCAGTTCGCCTCAGGTGCCAACCCTGGGGCGCGTCAGCAGGCCGCCACGGAAGGCCTGCGTGTGTTAGCGCACACCATCCTGCCCGCATTAGCACTGATGTACAGGTGAAACCGAGAGCCATCGGGGTTTCACAGTTTTCCTTGGATAAAAAGAAGCACGGGGTACACAACTGATGGACGCAACATCCACAACCACCACCGCGAAAAGCGGGCACGAGAGCAAGCTCAGTGCCTCGCTCAAGTCGCGCCACCTGACGATGATGTCGATCGCCGGGGTTATCGGCGGCGCCTTGTTCGTCGGCTCCGGCAGCGTGATCCACAGCGCCGGCCCGGCCGCAGTGCTGGCCTATCTGGCCGGCGGCATCCTGGTGGTGCTGATCATGCGCATGCTGGGTGAAATGGCGACTTCCTCGCCGGACACCGGCTCGTTCTCCACCTACGCCGACCGCGCGATCGGCCGCTGGGCCGGTTTCACCATCGGCTGGCTGTACTGGTGGTACTGGGTCATCCTGATGGCCTGGGAAGCCTATGTGGCGGGCAAGATCCTGCACGGTTTCTTCCCCGACGTCAGCGTCAACGTGTTCGTGCTGGCCACGACCCTGCTGCTGATCACCGTCAACTTCTTCAACGTCAAGCACTACGGTGAGTTCGAATTCTGGTTCGCGCTGATCAAGGTGGTGGCGATCGTTTGCTTCCTGGTGGTGTGCACCGCTGCGGTGATGAACATCTGGCAGTTCGGTGAAGTGCGTGGCATGACCCACCTGACCGCCGAAGGCTTCATGCCCAACGGCATCACCACGGTCATTGGAGCCTTGCTCGGGGTGATGTTCGCCTTCCTTGGCGCTGAAATCGTCACCATCGCCGCTTCCGAAGCCAAGGACCCGGCTACCCAGATCGTCAAGGCCACCAACTCGGTGGTATGGCGTGTGTGCCTGTTCTACGTCGGCTCGATCTTCCTGATCGTCTGCCTGGTGCCGTGGAACGACCCGCAACTGGGCGTTTCCGGCTATGGCGCCTACCGCCGTACCTTGGAGCTGCTGGGCGTGCCGCACGCCGAACTGCTGATGAACTTCGTGGTGCTGACCTCGGTGAGCAGCTGCCTGATTTCTGGCCACTACACCGCTTCGCGCATGCTGTTCTCGCTGGCCCAGCGTGGCGACGCGCCGTCATTCTTCAAGATCACCCGTGCCGGCACCGGTGTACCGGTGTACGCGATCATCGGCTCCTGCGCCGTGGCCGTGGTCTGCGCGCTGATCAACTTCAGCGAGACCCTGCGCCCGAAAGACGTACTGGAAACCCTGATGAACACCACCGGCATGATTGCCCTGCTGGTGTATCTGGTGATCGCCTTCTCGCAGCTGCGCATGCGCCGCAAGCTGATCGCCGAAGGCAAGGAAGTACGCCTGCAGATGTGGCTGTTCCCGTGGCTGACCTACCTGGTGATCGGCTTCATCATCGCCGCATTGGTGACCATGGCCTTCATGCCTGATTATCAGATCCTGGTGATTTCCACCGGCATCGCCGCGGCTGTCGTGGTGGCGATGGGCGTGGTGCACCAGATCCGTACTGGCAAGCAGCACTAAGCGTCACTTGCTCTTGGAAACGGCCGGCTCCCTTGGGGACCCGGCCGTTTCGCGTTGCTGGGCCTGGTGTTTGTCCGCGGGCATGTGAAAGCGCTGGTTCATCCAGGGGGAACCGAGCAGGGCGGCGGCGGCGATCAGCGCCAGAATGGCCAAGGCCATGGATAGCTTCATGGGCATGCGCATAAAGGAAATGACTTCAAGCATAGGCCGACAGTTCAGGCGCATGCACTTCGGTACATGGCGTATGCTCATTGCATCGTCCGCCAAAAGGAGCCGCCCATGGCCTGGTCCGCCACCCAGTATTCCCTCTTCGAAGACGAACGCACCCGCGCCGTGCGTGACCTGCTGGCCGCCGTGCCGCCGCGGCCGGTACGCCATGCCACCGACCTGGGCTGTGGCCCCGGCAACTCGACCGAAGTGCTGCTGCAGCGCTGCCCCGACGCCCAGGTAACGGCACTGGACAGCGACAAGGACATGATCGACAAGGCCCGCGAGCGCAAGCGCCTGCACATTCCACGGGTACGCTGCGAAATTGCCGATATCAGCGACTGGTCCGCCCCCGAGCCGCAAGACCTGATCCTGGCCAATGCCTCGCTGCAATGGGTGCCTGACCATGGCTCGCTGTACCCGCACCTGGTGCGCCAGCTGAGCGAGGGCGGCAGCCTGGCGGTGCAGACCCCGGACAACCTCGACGAGCCCGCTCACCGGCAATTGCGCAAGATTGCCAGCGAGGGCCCGTGGGCGGAGAAATTCGCTGACTTCCAGTTGCCACCGCGGCACAACGCGGCGTTCTACTACGACCTGCTCAGCCCGCTGTGCACGCGGGTGGACGTGTGGCGCACCACCTATCACCACCCGTTGACCGGCGGCGCCGAAGCGGTGGTGGAATGGTTCAAGGGCTCGGCGCTGCGGCCTTATCTGGCCAAGCTGGACGAACAGGAACAGGCGAGCTTCCTGCAGATGTACCTGCAGGCCATGCAGCATGACTACCCGCCAGCCACCGATGGCAAGGTGTTGCTGCCGTTTCCGCGGCTGTTTGTCGTCGCTACCCGCTAAGGGCGACGCCAGCGGCAGATGACGCAGGCGTAGATGGCCAGGTTCAGCACCAGCACGACGCCGCCCAGCAGCAGCTGAATCTGCGGGGTCAGGCCGGCGGGGTAGATCAGCGGCCAGATGTAATGTTCGACGAAGCCGCCGTGATAACCCGCGTCACCGGCCGCCAGACGCATGCGGTTTTCCCAGACGGTGAGCGGGCATTGCAGGTGCAGGCCTTCCACCGCCAGGCCCCAGGCCAGGGCGGGGAGGTGCAGGAGCAGGGCGGGGCGCCACCTGAGCACCAGCAGGCCGCCGAACAGCACCAGCAGGATGAAGGCCAAGTGCAGCAGGACCAGGGCGTCGGCGGCCAGGCGAAAAAGCATGGTGGGTGGGCCAGGGAATGAGGTATTCCCAGCATAGTTGTATTGCCTGTGATGGCCTCTTCGCGGCTAAAGCCGCTCCCACAGGTTTTTTACACAGATTTCGCAAGCGGTGGGGTACCTGTGGGAGGCCGCCGAACAGGACCAGCAGGCGGAAAAGGATGGTGGGTGGGCCTGGAAATGAGGTATTCCCAGCATGGTTGTATTGCCTGTGATGGCCTCTTCGCGGCTAAAGCCGCTCCCACAGGTGTTGCACAGATTTCGCAAGCGGTGGGGTACCTGTGGGAGCGGCTTTAGCCGCGAAGAGGCCGGTACAGGCGCTACAACTCCTCCTGAACCATCTGCAGGAAGGTGGCCACCACCCGCCGCGATCGCTGTTCGCTCAGGCACACCAGGGTCTCGGTCAGGTGCCGCTGGCAATCGACAATCGGCAGCGCACACACCCGCGCATCCGCGCCGAACTCGGCCGCCGACACCACCCCTACGCCAATCCCCACCACCACCGCCTCGCGCGCCGCTTCGCGGCCTTCCACCTGGATCGCCGGGCGAATCCGCAAGCCTGCGCGCTGCATTTCCTCTTCCAGCGTCTGCCGCGTGACCGACCCCGGCTCGCGCAACACCAACGGTGTGTCGTCAAGGTCGGCCAGGGTGATCGAGCCGCGGCTGGCCCACGGGTGGTTGTGCGAGACGAACGCCACCATCGGGTCGCGGCGCAGCGGCACGCAGTAAAGCCGCTCGTCATCGACATCGCGCCCGAGCAGCGCCAGGTCGGCCTGGTAGCTGAACAGCCTGGCCAGTGATTCATCGGTGTTGCCGGTCTCGATCTTGACCTGGATGCCCGGGTAGCGCTGGCAAAAGCGTGCGATCTGCGGCAGTACGTGCACGGGCGCATCCACTGCCAGCACCAGGCTGCCGGTGTGCAGGGCGCGGGAGTCCTGCAGCAGGTCGTGCGCCTCGGCCTCGCAGGCGAACAGGCGCTGGCTGATGCCCAGCAGGCGCTCGCCCAGGTCGGTCAGTTGCACCGAGCGCTTGTTGCGGTGGAACAGCAGCACACCGAAACGCTCTTCGAGCTTGCGCACCTGGTCGGACACCGCCGGTTGGGTCAGAAACAGCTTTTGCGCGGCGCGGGTAAAGCTGCCGTGCACGGCCACTGCATGGAAGGCCTTGAGTTGAGCGTGAGACACCGACATACCGCCTCCAGTAACAAGCTGGGCTTATGTGTGAAATACGATAAATCGATTTTCTTTATCAGTCAGCAACTGTTTCCATACGTTTCAACCCGAGGCCAACGCCACAAGCAGTGGCCGGGGCATGGCCCGCACATCGGTGCCATCTGACCAAATGACGAGCCTTCGTCATGCAGTGCGCAACACAACAACAAGACAGGCGTTTTTAACAATCTGCCGGCACACTTGAGCAAGAGGTCAGAATCAATGAATCAAGCACTCGCTGCGTTGAAACGCTGGCGCATCCAGATTTTCGCGATCACCTGGCTGGCCTACGCCGCCTTCTACTTCACCCGCAAGGCCTTCTCGGTGGCCAAGCTCGGCATCGGTGAAGACCCGACGTTCATGCTCGACAAGGCCGCCATGGCCAACCTCGACGCAATCTACCTGGCCGCCTATGCCGTGGGCCAGTTCACCTGGGGCATGCTCGCCGACCGTTTCGGCCCGCGCGTGGTGGTGCTCGGTGGCCTGCTGATCTCGGCGGCGGCGGCCGTGGTGATGGGCAGCTTCGCGACCTTCCCGGTCTTCGCCACGTGCATGCTGGTCCAGGGGCTGGCGCAATCCACCGGCTGGGCCGGGCTGTGCAAGAACATCGGCAGCTTCTTCCCGGCTTCGCAGCGCGGCCGGGTGCTGGGGCTGTGGAGTTCGTGCTACGCCTTCGGCGGCCTGGTCGCTTCGCCGTTCGCCGGCTGGTGGGCCTATACCCTGGTCGGCACCTGGCATGCGGCGTTCTTCTCGAGTGCCGCGGTGGTAGCCGGGGTGGCCGTGCTGTTCTTCTTCCTGCAGCGCAACAAGCCGGAGGACGTCGGCCTTGCTGCGGTCGAACCCGAGCCGCAGAGCATGGCCCCGGCCGGTAACCTGTGCAGCGTGTGGGCGCCGCTGCGCGAAATCCTGCGCAACCGCACGGTGCTGACCCTGGGCCTGGCGTACTTCCTGCTCAAGCCTGCGCGCTACGCCATCCTGCTGTGGGGGCCGGTGATCGTCTTCGAGCAGATGCCGTCGGTAGGCAAGGTCGGCGCGGCGATCATCCCCACTGCCTTCGAACTGGCGGGGCTGTTGGGCCCGATCATCATCGGCCTGGCTTCGGACAAGTTGTTTGGCGCCCGGCGCATGCCGGCCTGCGTGATCAGCCTGGTGCTGCTGACAGTGACCCTGGCAGCGTTCATGGCAGCCATGCACAGCGGCAGTATCGCGATGGTGGTGGCCTTGCTGTTCGTCATGGGCCTGACCCTGTACGGGCCCGACTCGATGATCAGCGGCGCGGCGGCCATCGACTTCGGCACGGCCAAGGCCGGCGCCACGGCAGCAGGTTTCGTCAACGGTTGCGGCTCGGTGGGTGCAGTGCTCGGCGGCCTGCTGCCGGGCTACTTCGACAGCGTCACGGTGTTCATCGTGTTTGCCGGCTGCGCGTTGTTCTCGGCCCTGGTGCTGCTGCCACACTGGAACAGCCGCCCGGCCGGCACCGCCGCGGCCAACGACGTGGCGCCCAACACCAGCATGGCGATCAAGCCACTGCGGACCTGAAGGGTAGCGCGCAAGGCCGACGAAGCGTGAGATTACTTGTCGATCCACTGCCCGAGGGCGTATAAACTGCACCCACTTTTGGCCGGTCGCTTCCTGAACCGGCCGCTGGAACAAAGAGAGTCGACATGGGCGCACAGTGGAAAGCCAAACATAGAGAAACAGCTGCCAATGCCAAGGGCAAGATCATGGGCAAGCTGGCCAAGGAAATCCAGATCGCGGCCAAGTCCGGCGCCGACCCGGACATGAACCCGCGCCTGCGCCTGGCCATCGCCCAGGCCAAGAAGGCCTCGATGACCCGTGAGACCCTGGAGCGTGCCATCAAGAAAGGCGCTGGCCTGGACGGCGATGCCGTGCAGTACCATGCCGTCAGCTATGAAGGCTTCGCCCCGCACCAGGTGCCACTGATCGTCGAGTGCCTGACCGACAACGTCAACCGCACCGTGGCGCAGATCCGCGTGCTGTTCCGCAAGGGCCAGCTCGGCGCCAGCGGCTCGGTGACCTGGGACTTCAACCACGTCGGCCTGATCGAAGCCACCCCGGAAGGCGATGCCGACCCGGAAATGGCCGCCATCGAAGCCGGTGCCCAAGACTTTGAGGAAGGTGAAGAAGAGGGGTCAACCTTGTTCATCACCGACACCACCGACCTGGATGCGGTACAGAAGGCCCTGCCTGAGCATGGCTTCACCGTTACCTCGGCGAAGATCGGTTATACCCCTAAGAACCCGGTGAGCGCGGCCAGCCTGAGTGCTGAAGCGCTGGCCGAGGTTGAAGCGTTCCTCGAGGCGATCGACGAGAACGATGACGTGCAGAACGTATATGTAGGCCTTACCGCCTAAAAGCTGGGGCCGCTTTGCGGCCCATTCGCGGGCAAGCCCGCTCCCACAGGGATATCACAAGCCTTGGCATTGTGAGGTCCCTGTGGGAGCGGGCTTGCCAGCGAATGGGCCGGCAAAACCAACAGAAGGGCAACTGCATGAACCCCACCTTCGCCTCCCTCAGCCTCGCCCACCTGCGCACCCTCGACTGCCTCCTGCAGTTGAAGAACCTCAGCCACGCCGCCGACCGCCTGGGTGTCAGCCAATCGGCCCTGAGCCGCCAGCTGGCCCACCTGCGCGAAGCCTTCGACGACCCCTTGCTGGTGCGCCAGGGCCGTGGTTATGTGCTCAGCCAATACGCCGAAGCCCTGGTCGAGCCCCTGCGCCAGGTGCTCGAAGAACTCCAGGCCCTGCGCCAACCCGCCACCTTCGACCCGGCCCGCTGCGAGCGGCGCTTCTGCCTGGCCGCTTCCGACTACGTAGCCGAGCACATGCTGCCGCTGCTGGTGGCTGCCTTGGAACAGGAAGCCCCGGGCGTGTCCATCGACTACCGCACCTGGCAGGCCGGGCAGTACGCCTTGCTCGCCAGCGGCGAGATCGACCTGGCCACCACCTTGTTCGACGAGTCGCCGCCCAACCTGCATGGGCGCCTGCTCGGCGAAGACCGCGCGGTGTGCCTGATGCGCCAGGATCACCCGCTGACCGCGCTGGACGTGCTTGGCCAGGACGACTACCTGGCCTGCAAGCACGTGCGCATTTCCGGTGGGGGCGACAAGGACAGCTTCATCGACCGCCATCTGCGCGCCCAGGGTTTGCAGCGGCGCATCAGCCTGGAGGTGCCGTTCTTCTCGGCCACCGTGCAAGTGATCGGCAACAGCCAGGCGCTGGCCACCGTGCCGGAGCACATCGCCCGCCAGCTGTGCCGCCTGCACGGCCTGGCGTGGCGGCCGTTGGGGTTTGTCGAGCATACCCAGCGCTACTGGGTGGTGTGGCACCAGCGCTTGCAGGCTTCGGCCGAGCACCGCTGGTTGCGCAACCGGGTGTTCGAGCTGTGGCGCCAGTCACAGTTCGGGGTGCAGGGCGGGGTTGCAGGTTTGCCATAGCAGGTATGCGCGAAGCGGGGTTATTCGCGCAGGCCTAGGCGCCTAGACTAGGGGCATTGTGTAGCCT